>NZ_JBGXYA010000040.1:0-70082 GCF_041814905.1 Glaesserella sp.
GTTGTTTGCATAGACATGTCTCCATAAGCTGTTGTGAGAAAGGCTTAATTAGTATCGTAAAAACTTTAGTTTGTAAAGTTTTTGTTAAAGTGAAAAGAAAGTATTTTGTCGTTATGCGAATGATGTCACGAAAATGGGATAGTTTTGTTCAAAATACAAGCGGTCTGTTTGGGAGAATTTTTTGCAAATTTTTCACAAATACAGACCGCTTGTAAAAGAGGGGATTAGTCGGTTTTGGTAAGACCGAAATGGCTGTACGTCCGTGAAGTCGCAATTCGCCCCCGAGGCGTACGTTGTAAAAAGCCTTGTTGAATGAGATAAGGTTCGAGGACATCTTCAATCGTATCCCGTTCTTCACCGATAGCGGCAGCTAAATTGTCTAAACCGACGGGACCACCGTCGAAGCGTTCAATCACTGCGGAAAGCAGTTTTCTGTCCATAAAATCAAAGCCTTCAGCATCGACATCCAACATGGTTAATGCCTGTTTGGCAATATCGGATGAAATGATGCCGTCATTACGGACATCGGCAAAGTCCCGTACACGCCGTAACAAGCGGTTAGCGATACGTGGCGTACCGCGTGAGCGGCGGGCGATTTCGTACGCACCGTCAGAGGAAAGATTAAGATTCAGACAGGTTGCGCTACGACTCACAATAGCGGTGAGATCTTCCACAGAGTAAAACTCAAGGCGTTGCACAATTCCAAAGCGATCACGCAAGGGTGAAGTCAGAGAACCGGCTCGGGTCGTTGCACCAACCAATGTAAACGGCGGCAAATCCAACTTAATAGAACGTGCGGCAGGTCCTTCACCAATCATAATATCAAGCTGATAATCTTCCATAGCAGGATAAAGCACTTCTTCAATGGCAGGCGAAAGACGATGGATTTCATCAATAAACAGCACGTCATAAGGCTCAAGATTGGTCAGCATGGCGGCTAAATCACCGGCTTTTTCAAGCACCGGCCCTGACGTTGTGCGAATATTCACCCCCATTTCGTTGGCAATAATATTGGCTAAGGTCGTTTTGCCTAATCCCGGCGGTCCAAAGATCAATAGGTGATCCAAGGCATCTTTCCGTAATTTGGCGGCTTGAATAAAAATCTCCATCTGCTCTCGCACTGAAGGCTGACCAACATAATCGGCAAGCATCTTCGGGCGAATCGCTCGGTCTATGGTTTCATCTTCATTTTTAGCGGATGCGCTAATAATTCTGTCTGCTTCTATCATATTTCAATTCATGCCCGAAATTTATAACGCATTTTTTAACGCTTCTCGAATAAGTTGTTCGCTTGTCATGCCTGATTTATTGAGTTTCTTAATCATCTTCTCGGCATCAGCAGGTTTATAACCTAAAGCGACCAATGCTTCAGCTGCTTCCGTCGCAGGGTCGTTACTTTCATGTGCGACAATATGGGTCTCTGAAGATTGTTCTACAAAGAAATCGCTTTGAGCCATACCTTTAAATTTGCCCTTCAACTCAACCAGTAAACGCTCTGCGGTTTTACGCCCGATACCAGGAATTTTAGTCAGTTTCGCCAGTTCTTCCTGTTCTACGGCGGTAGCAAATTGTGCAACCGACATCGCCGATAGAATCGCTAAAGCCAGTTTCGGTCCTACACCATTGGTTTTAATTAATTCACGGAATAAGGTGCGATCTTGTTTTTGAGCGAAGCCAAATAACAAATGGGCATCTTCACGTACAACAAGATGAGTAAAAATCGTCACGTCTTCATTTACGGCGGGAAGGTTATAGAAACTGGTCATCGGCAAGAGTAATTCATAGCCGACGCCTTGTACGTCAAGCACCATTTCAGGCGGGGATTTTTCGAGAATTTTACCGTGAAGTCGTCCGATCATTGTGATATTTCCGTCAAAAATAAAGGCGTAAGGATAGCGGAAAACTGGATAAAATAACAGAGCAAGCGGTCGGATTATGCGGTTTTTTTGCAAAAAAAAAGGGCGAACCGGTGTTCGCCCTTAATCAACATAGAAATGATTAATTAATCTTTCTTACGTAATACCAATTGGCTTAAGATGACTAAAGCCAACGAGAAAATAATCATAATGGTGGCTAATGCATTGACTTCAGGCGTTACCCCGGTTTTTACCAAGGAGAAAATTTTCAGCGGTAACACTTCATAGCTTGCACTGGTCACGAAAGATGAGACGACAACGTCATCCAATGAGATCGTAAAACTTAATAACCAACCGGAAACAATTGCCGGTAACAGCAATGGTAATAAGATTTTGCGTAAAATCGTTACTTCGCTTGCACCCAAATCTTTTGCGGCTTCCAACATTTTTGAGTCAAAATCGTTTAAACGGGAGGAAACCGTGACAACCACATAAGGTAAACAGAACGTAATATGGGCGAATAAAAGCGACCAGAAACCTAACGATACTCCCACTAACATGAATAGAGCCAATAGGGAAACCGCCATAACGATATCCGGTGACATCATGACTACGAACAACATGCCGCCGACGAACTGCTTGCCGCGAAAACGGTAGCGGTATAACGCAATTGAAGTTAATGCGCCGATTAAGGTCGCAAAAGTTGCCGCAAAAAAGGCAATAGTAATCGAATGGATGGCGGCTTGGATTAAGGTATCGTTATTAAATAAACGTTCATACCAGTTCCAACTGAAGCCTTTCCACGTTAAACCGTAGCGATCCGCGTTAAAAGAGTTAATGATTAAAATAATAATTGGAATGTACAAGAATGCGTACACCACAAACATAAAGAGGCTTTTAAATACGCGATTCATTATTCTAACTCCACTTTCTTATTCATCAGTTTATTTGCACGGTAGTAAACATAAATCATTAATGCCATTAAAATAGTCAATGCAATACTGATGGCTGAACCGAACGGCCAGTTACGCGTTACCAAGAATTCACTCTTAATGATATTCCCCACGAGTAATACTTTCGCACCGCCTAACAAGTCTGCTACATAGAACATACCCATTGCAGGGAGTAATACTAACAAGCAACCGGCAACGATACCCGGCATAGTGAGCGGAATAATGATTTTAACAAAGCGTTGAAACGCATTGGCACCCAAATCTTTTGCCGCTTCCAGTAAACGCCCGTCGATTTTTTCAATAGACGAGTAGAGCGGTAAAATCATAAACGGCAGCAAAATGTAAACCAAACCGATGATAACGGCGATTTCAGTATTTAAAATACGAATCGGCTCATCAATAATACCCAGATAAAGCAGGGTGCTGTTTAAAACGCCTTTTACGCCAAGGAAGATTTTCATACCGTAAATACGAATTAGGGAGTTGGTCCAGAATGGTAACACCACTAAAAATAGTAAAAACGGACGATATTTTTCCGGCAGTTTGGCGATCATAAAGGCAAATGGATAGCCGACAATCAAACAAATGACCGTTGCAATACCTGCCATATAGAGTGAATTCCACAATACTTGCGAGTAGAGCGGATCGATCAAACGGGCGTAACTGTCGAAAGAAAATGTCAGTTCAATCAGATTACTGCTGTCTTTGGTGAGGAAACTGGTTCCAAGCACCAATAAATTCGGGATTAATACAAAGAAAATTAACCAACCGAAGATAACCGCAACAGTAATGTTTTGGAATTTATTACTAGCAGTCTTCATCGTTGAGTACAACCTCCCAGCCTTCATGCCATGTTAATGCCACTTTTTGACCGACAGAGTGGTCCATGTGCGGATCGTCTTCATTGAAGAATTCGCTGACTAATACTTTCATATTGTTGTGATCCAATACGACATTCGATTCAAGGGTCATACCTTTATAAGTACGATCGCTGATGTGACCGATAACCGCTTTTGCGCTTTCGTTTTCATCAAGTTCTTCAATAACAATATCTTCAGGACGAAGTAATACTTTCAGTTTTTGGTTCGGGTGAACCGGTAACTGTGTATAGATTTCACAAACTCGGCCTTCCACATTGGCTTTTACGGTTTTCTCGCTCACGCGTTCAATGACGGTGGCATCAAAAATGTTGATCTCACCGATAAAACGAGCCACGAATAAGTTGCTTGGTTCTTCATAGATTTCACGCGGAGAACCGTCTTGTTGTATTTTACCTTTATTCATCAAAATAATACGGTCAGACATCGTGATCGCTTCTTCTTGGTCGTGAGTAACGAAAATAAAGGTAATACCGAGTTGGCGTTGTAATTGTTTTAATTCGTTTTGCATCTCTTTGCGCAATTTGTAGTCAAGTGCAGAGAGCGATTCGTCTAATAACAATACTTTGGGTTTATTTACGACCGCACGAGCAATGGCGATACGTTGTTGCTGACCACCGGAAAGTTGTGCCGGTTTGCGACTTGCCATCTCTTCTAAACGCACCATCCGCAGTGCTTCCATCACGCGCGGTTTAATTTCGGCTTCCGGTACTTTTTGCATTCTCAAACCAAAGGCTACATTTTCAAAAATCGTCATGTGAGGGAAAAGTGCATAACTTTGGAAAACCGTATTGACCGGACGTTGTTCTGCAGGAACATTGGAAACATCTTGTCCATTAAGAATAATTGAACCGTCGGTTAAATCTTCAAAGCCGGCGATTAAACGTAATACCGTGGTTTTACCGCAGCCGGACGGACCGAGAATCGTTAGGAACTCTCCGTCGTTAATGATCAGATCTAAGCCGTCAATAATTGTTTTTTCACCATAACTTTTTGTTATCGCTTTCAGCTCAATAATAGGTTTTTGTTCTAACTTTTCCATCTACTTTTGTTTTCCCCCTAGGGCAGCATTTAAATTTGAATAAATAGTGAACATTGTCGGTGTAATCATTGCACCTTAAAAATAGCATGCAATGATATAGCGAATGGGGGGGGAATGAAAGCAAAAATTTGCCATTTAGGCAAATTTACACATTGAAAATAACCTACGGTTTTAGGAAAGGAAATACAAGAAGATTCATGTTTCTCTGCGATATTTTCTTTTGCCAACCATTTGGGCATAACCGCAGATTAACAATGCTTCGTACTTAAGGCGCAGAGCATATAATTCATCATGAAAACTCAGGTCAATTCGGGTTACTCCGATGGTTCTACAAGCGGTGGGAAACCGCCTAAATTTTTCAATTTATTGACCATTGTACAGAAGAGTTCGGCGGTACGTTCAGTATCGTATAACGCAGAATGCGCTTGCTTGCCGTCAAACGGAATTTGAGCCATTTGACACGCTTTTACTAACACCGTTTGACCATACATAAACCCGGCAAGTGTGGCAGTATCTAACATGGCAAACGGGTGAAACGGATCACGTTTGGCATTAATACGTTTTACCGCAGCTTGTAAAAAAGCCTGATCAAAGGTGGCATTATGCGCCACAATCACCGCGCGTTGGCAGCCGGCTTCTTTGACGGCTTTACGAACTACTTTGAACATGTCGGTAATGGCAATCTCTTCAGGAATGGCGTTACGTTTGGGATCATCGATATCAATACCGTTTACTTTTAGCGATTCGGGATTAATATTGGCGCCTTCAAACGGTTTGATGTGGCTGTGGTACTGTTTGTCCGGTTGCAAAAAGCCGTCATCATCCATTTTAAGCGTAATGGCGGCGATCTCCAGTAATGCATCGGTTTGTGCATTCAATCCCGCAGTTTCAACATCAATCACCACAGGTAGATAACCTCTAAAGCGGTTTTTTAATAATTTATAATCGGTTGTTTGAGTTTCGGTTTGGTTTGTCATTTTGTTTTTATATAAAATAAATTCCCTTCTCCGTTGGCGGAGAAGGGGGGAAGCGGGGTTAACAAGCGGTCATTTTTGACGAATTTTTTGCAAAAACGTCGGCAGATAAACCTGAACTTTGTAATGAAACGTGGTTCGGCAACAATATGACCTTTTCGATTTATCCCAATGCCTTTTGCGCATCTTTGTTGGCGATAAATTCGATTTTGTAGCCGTCCGGATCTTCTACAAAGGCAATAACGGTTTTTCCGCCTAACACCGGACCCGGCTCTCGGGTCACTTTTCCGCCGGCTTGGCGGACGGCTTCAACTGTCGCATAAATATCGTCTACGCCGATAGCGATATGTCCGTAGGCGGTACCCAATTCATAGTGCTCTACTCCCCAGTTGTAAGTGAGTTCAATCACTGCACTTTCGCTTTCATCGGCATAGCCTAAAAAAGCTAAGGTATATTTGTATTGCTCATTTTCACTGGTACGTAATAAACGCATACCCAATACTTCCGTATAAAATTTGATAGCGCGTTCTAAATCACCGACACGTAACATTGTATGTAAAATTCGCATAGCCAAATCCTCATTAACATAGAAAAAATCGTTCGCATTATGGCATAATCCTAAACCAAAATCATTTTTCAATTATTAGTTATGTCACACGAACACGATTCACCCTCTAAACTTGAAATAACAACCTACGCGGTGTTACCGCTGGCTTCCATGTTATTTATTGAAATGTTGCTTAATTATTATGCGGCGCCTCAAAACGCTATTTTTATTTCACCTTATTTACTGGCATTTTTTGTGACTTGTGCCGTCTGTTTAGTCGTATTATGGAAAGGGCAGATCTGCCCGGGGCAGAAGGGGCGTTTAAGCTTTATTTTACCGTGGTTGTTCGTTTTTGCACTCGGCAACTTGCTTTATTCCTTAGCTTTTACCCCTAAACATACACCGGCAACGATTTCTGCCGTTGCCGCGTTATTGATTCCTTTTGTGTATTGGCGGTTACCGCAAGACGAGCAACTTTACCGTACTATGATTTATTGTGGTTTCGGAATTGTGGCGATTGGTGTAATGCAATATTTAATTGTATATTGGATTGAAATTCCATCGTTATTTAACGGTATTCGAGCCAATAATTTCGCCCAATTTCTCTTTGGGATCGTGTTAGCAGGCTGGTACTTGATGTTAGCTAAAAGCCGCTTGGACGGTTTCTTTAAATTATTAGTATTATTGGCATTAGGCGCATTAGTGTTGAATTATCTTTGGACGGCGTTTGTACTTTATCAACATCGACAAATTATGCCGGATATGCCGTTAGTCTCGTATTTTGTCTTTTTTGCCGTGCAATTTGTGATTTTTGGCTTACTTGCTTGGTTGCTTTTAGGGAAAAATATAAAAAATCCGATTGCGTGGACAGCAACGATGTTTTTAGCAATGTTATATCCTTTTACTAATGTGATTTAGATGATAATAAGACGACTTTTACTGATTATTGGCGCGGTGCTTGCCATGATTATGGTGGGCGCCTCTACTATGTCAGGAAGTCAGCTTTCATCTGCCATTAATGAATTGCTGCCGAAAGAGTGGAAAGTTGATATGCCGGAGACGATTTCCCCAAGTTGGGAAAAAGCTTCTTTAGCACAAATCCGCATCAGTTATCTGGATTGTCCGCTTATTACAGCAGAGCAGCTGTCGGTGCAATGGTTTGAGCAGCAAAAAATATCACTGGATAAAGCAACTATTGATTACGCTTGTCTGGAAAAATTTCCGCGGAGTGACGATAAAAAACAGTCATCTTCCGATTCAATCAAAGCAATTTTGGCAACTTTGCCAAACGGTGAAGTACACATTCATGCACTCTATTGGATTAATTTACCTGAAGCAATGAATCCCCGTTTGAAAGCCTTATTGGATTCACCAAGCCAAAGTCACCTTAGTTTTTACAACAATAAATTAACGTTTTCCGTTAAGCAAAAATTGGCGGAAATTTCTGCCGATTTAGCTAATATGCAGCTAAATGCGCAAATCCGTTATCAACCGTCCGAGTCGGAGCAGCATCAATTACAGCTTTCTGCTCTCTTAGACGATGATTTATTCACCTTACCGCCACAAATTTCCGCGGATTATCAGTGGAAAATACCTGAACAAATCGTCAGTGATCCCGCGTTACAGCAAGGGAAAAGCAATTTGGTTTGGCATCGTGATGAGGCGAAAGTATTGCGGGGAAATCTTGCGTTACAATCATTGGCTCACAATGAAAATCAACTGACTTTGCCTTTTTGGTTTGATCATCAAAGTATTGGCATTGAGCAGGCGAGAGTAGATTGGCAACTTAGCGAAAGTTTGCCGTTGCGTGGTTTTGTTACAACCAAATTAACCCCGAAAACCATGGATTTGGGCGATCTCTATCCGATTAAAACCAGCCTTAGAATCAGCTTACTCACCGAAAATGATAAAGGTAAAGGTAATATTGTAATCAGTAATCAAAGCGGTGAAATTCAGCAAAATAGTGTTGTATTGCCGTTACAGATCACCGGAAATATCAAACATGAGGGGTATATTCTTTATAGCTCTATCCCGCTAGATATTCGAGGTCCTTTCGATGATATCACTTTACGTTTTCAACCCGGTTCGTTACTCCGTTTAACCGGAAAAGAACGTTTTTTAACCATTAACGAGCTACGCTTTCCGCTTGCGGGGATTCAGGTGGATAAATACGGAATTAACGGTCGCCTCCAAGCTATTTTTAAAGGCGAAAGCCCCGATTTCAGCACGATTGAAATGCATTTAGACGGATTTGCCAATAATTTCAAAGCCGGAGCGCTGGATTTTTTCAACGATCAGAAAGAGGATGGGGCGACGAGCGATCTGTGGCAATGGCGTTTTTGGGGAAATTCTCACTTTAAGCCGGCAAACAGTAAATTATCTGTATCAGGGCGGGGCGATTGGCATCAAGACTTGGTGCGATTATCCGAATTTAAAGGGGAGTTGGGACAGATTAAGCGGCAAGGCGTCTTTGTCCCTAAAACAGAGTTGAGCTTAAGTGAACCGATTCATTTTGCATATCAAAATTTTCATTTGAGCGGCGGAATCACTTTAAAATCACCGATGATCGGCTTTCAGTACGGCGGTTTGTTAGAAAAACCGACTGCAGCGCTTTCTTTTCAAGGCGAAACGGAAAATTTACAGTTGAGAGGCTCGGTGAGTGCCGGTAAACTCGGACCAATCAAACTTTTTGCCAGTCGTAAATTAACCGAAACCTCCAGTAGCATCGTCGGACGTTTATATTGGAATGAACAATCGGCTAACGTATTCCAAACGTTATTTCCGTTTAGAAATAACTGGGTCATTACCAATGGAACAATCAAAGGAGAAACCGCATTCAGTGCTAATACCGAAAGAGGTTTAATTGCAGGCGGGCACTTCTCGATTCGTCATGGCGGATTATCCTTGCCGGAAGGCGATATTAAAGGCATCGAATTCTCTTTGCCGTATCAATTGAAAAATAACGAAGTAGATATTGGTTTAAAAAAACCGTTAGAAGCGAAAGTGGCGGAAATTAATATCGGCATTCCGATTACCAATGTGAAAGTGAAAGTACAAGGTCATATTCCTTATAGCAAACGTAAACCGCTATTTTTACAAGAACTTTCTCTTGACTTGCTTGGCGGGCGATTGAATGTGGAACGTTTTGCATTACCGCAAACCAAAGTTGCTTATCTCAATTTGTATGATATTCGTTTTGAGGAAATTTTATCTTTAGCGCAATATCATCAAGTAGAGTTAACCGGAAAAGCGAATGCTGTTTTTCCGTTTTGGCTTTCGGGCAAACCTTGCTATATTTGCAACGGCACGTTGACGCAAGCGGAAAAATCCTACTTAAAACTGACTCCCGATTTGCTTAAGGCGATTAATCAGGGCGGCTATACGGAGCAGATTTTGGCGTATATGGTCAATAAAAGTGAAATTGATGATTTCAGTGCAACGGTGAATTTGGACGGCAAAGGCGATATGGATTTGTCGGCGCAAATTCATTCAAGGCTGACCGAACATCAACAAGCCAAAGTCAATTTGAATTATCACCATAAAGAGAATATGTTCGACCTGTGGAAATTGATTAATTACGGCTCGCAATTTGAGCAAAATATTGAACACTCAATCTATCAACAATTGGATAAACAATGAAAACCGCATACTCGCTTTTTGCAATTTTTTGCCTGAATCTGACCGCTTGTACGCCAACGGTTAAGCTTGAAACGCCGGAAGAGGGGATTACCATTAATATGAATGTGGTGGTGGATCACAAAATTGAAGTGCAGATGGATGAGAAGTCCCGTGCTGCGATTAAAGTCGTGGATCAGCAGGAAAGTGGGAAATAGCAAGCGGTCAGATCCTGCGAATTTTTTACAAACGCCGGCGATGTATGAGTAAAACTATTTTAGGAGAAATGTAATGATGAAAAAACTACTTTTCGTCTTGTTTACCTTGTTCAGTGTAAACACCTTGGCGGTGGATCCGACTCAAGGTCCTTTGCAGAACGATCCAGCTTTATGTGCTTATGGTTATAATCCGAATTGTTACAGTGGGGGTTATGAGTCACCGCCACCACCGCCACGGATCACGACCACCTACTATGCGAATTTTGTGGCTTTAGTATATGGTAAAGATGGCACACCGCTCTTTTATCGGGATGTCTTTTATTCCGATCACAATGGGGGATTTACTAATATCGAGTGGAAAGTGATGCAAGATATTGCTTCTGAGAGATGCAATAAAGATAGCAACTATGCTCCGTGCAAAAACGCTCATCTTGCGGCGGCTTTAAACGGCTGCATTGTAGTGGTAGAGAGTGAACATAAATTTTACGCCAATGGGGCCGACAGTTGCGATGCAGCGAAAAAAATCGTCATGGAGCGTTGCCGCAAAACCGATCCTAAGCCAAAAAGCTGCAAAACCTATGCTCTTGAACAACCCTGCAGCGCTTGTGTCGGCATTTCGACACGAAAGCTTATCCCTTGATGGAAGCGCACAAGCGGTCAGTTCCGCCCCAAATTTTGCAAATGGATTCGCTAAATAGTTTGACGCTCGTTAGGAAACGAGCGTCATCAGTAATTTATAAGGTAATTGCTAATTTTTCATAAGCTCGGCGAGCTTTTTCCAACGCTTTTTCCACATTTTCATCACGAGCCAAAATCACCCCTAAGCGACGATGTCCATTCACTTCCCCTTTACCGAATAAGCGTATGTTGGTATGTGGTTCGGCTAACACCTTTTCTAAATTACCGAAGGTGACTTGAGTTGATTTTCCTTCCACCACAATAGCTTTTGAAGCTGAAGGGCTGATTAAAGTAATCTCAGGAATCGGCAAACCTAAAATTGCACGGGCGTGTAAGGCAAATTCAGATAATTCTTGGGAAATCAGCGTTACCATGCCTGTATCATGCGGACGTGGCGATACTTCGTTGAAGATGACTTCATCACCACAAATAAAGAGTTCGACCCCGAAAATACCACGTCCACCTAATGCGGTGGTAATTTTTTCAGCCACATCTTGAGCTTTGTTCAGTGCGGTTTCAGACATCACTTGCGGTTGCCAAGACTCACGATAATCACCGTCAATTTGGATATGACCAATCGGGGCTAAGAAAGAAGTACCGTGAATGTGGCGAACAGTTAATAAGGAAATTTCATAATCAAACTGGATAAAGCCTTCTACAATCACTCGACCACCGCCTGCTCGCCCACCTTGTTGGGCATAATCCCACGCTTGTTGAATATCTGCGTCGGATTTCACCACGCTCTGCCCGTGTCCAGATGACGACATAATTGGCTTCACAACACAAGGAATACCGATTTCGTGAATGGCTTGAGTAAATTGTTCGAAGCTATCCACAAAGCGATAAGGGGAGGTTTTTAGTCCTAATTCTTCTGCAGCCAAACGACGAATGCCTTCTCGGTTCATTGTAAGTTTAGTCGCTTTTGCCGTAGGAATAACGTTATAGCCTTCCAGTTCAAGTTCAACTAAGGTATCGGTCGCAATCGCTTCGACTTCGGGCACAATAAAATCAGGTTTCTCTTTTTCAACCAATTCACGTAACGCCTTGCCATCTAGCATAGAAATCGTATAAGCACGGTGTGCTACTTGTTGAGCAGGGGCATTCTCATAGCGATCAACAGCAATGACTTCCACGCCTAAACGCTGTAATTCAATCACCACTTCTTTACCTAATTCACCAGAGCCAAGCATCATCACTTTGGTTGCTTTTGCCGTTAATGGTGTGCCTAATGTTGTCATAATTGTGTTCCTTTTATTGAGAATTTTGCAACATTATAACAAAAGCAAACGTTTGCGTTTTGGTTTTTTTGTAATAAAAAAGACAAAATAATTTGGTGGTTTCTTGTCTCCCTCACTTCGCCTTTGCTTCTGTCAAATCTCCCCTAACCCCTCTTTGCTAAAGAGGGGGACTGACTCAGATAGAAATTTAAGATCGAAGTTCTTTCAAAATACCGTTTAATTTTTTAAATGGATGAGACTTTTCTTCGATCCGATTCCCCTCTTTAGCAAAGAGGGGTTAGGGGAGATTTGGCAGAATATACAACGAAGTGAGAGAAATAATGACAGCTCAAATAAGAGCATATTTAGGTTTGTCAGCAGCCTGGGACAAAGTCAAATGACTTTGTCCCAACTGGCAGTAGATTACTTCTTCCACCCCTTCAACGCATCAGCAAAAGCATTGTTACCAAAACTTTGGCGTTCAGGTTTCTGCGAGCGGTCGGATTTGCCAAATTCTCTGCGTTTCTCACCGCTTGTATCACGTTTATCCGTTGGCTTATCGTCCAAACGCATCGTTAAAGCAATACGCTTGCGAGCCACATCTACTTCTAACACCTTCACTTTGACCACATCACCCGTTTTTACCACTTGATGCGGATCTTCAACAAAGCTGTTCGATAACATTGAAATATGCACTAAACCGTCTTGATGCACGCCAATATCCACGAACGCCCCGAAGTTTGTCACATTAGTAACGGTGCCTTCTAAAATCATACCGACTTTCAAATCGCTGATTTCTTCTACGCCGTCCATAAAAATCGCCGTTTTGAACTCTCCACGAGGGTCACGCCCCGGCTTTTCCAGTTCTTTGAAAATATCGTTTACCGTTGGTAAACCAAATTGTTCATCCACAAAATCTTTGGCATTCAAGCTATGAATTTTCGTTGAATTACCCATCAGCTCACCCAACGTAGAAGCGGTTGCTTGTAAGATTTTTTCTACCACAGGATAGGCTTCCGGGTGAACACTTGAAGCATCAAGCGGGTTCTTTCCGCCTAAAATTCGCATAAAACCAGCACACTGCTCAAAGGCTTTTGGCCCTAAGCGAGCGACTTTTTTCAGATCAGAACGGGAATTAAAACGCCCGTTTTTATCACGGTAAGCCACTATATTTTGAGCTAAGGTTTTCGTCATACCTGCCACACGAGCAAGCAAGGGGGCAGAAGCGGTATTTAAGTCCACGCCCACCGCATTTACGCAATCTTCGACCACCGCATCCAGTTTACGCGCCAGTTGTGATTGATTAACATCGTGCTGATATTGCCCTACGCCAATCGCTTTAGGTTCAATTTTCACCAATTCCGCCAATGGATCTTGTAAACGGCGAGCAATCGACACTGCACCACGCAAGGATACATCAAGCTCAGGGAACTCCGCCGCCGCTAATTCTGAAGCCGAATAAACAGATGCTCCCGCTTCACTCACCACCACGGTTTGTGGTTTATTCTCTTTGATCTCTTTAATCACTTCTTTGGCAAAACGCTCAGTTTCACGGGAAGCCGTGCCGTTACCAATCGCAATTAAATCAACATTATGCTGTTTAATCAGCTTATAAATGGTCACCATTGCCGCGTCCATCTGTCCCGTATGCGGATAAATCGTGGCGGTATCCAATAATTTTCCTGTATTATCTACCACAGCCACTTTCACCCCAGTACGCAAACCCGGGTCTAATCCCATCGTATTTCTTGCCCCTGCAGGTGCAGCCATTAATAATGCGGATAAATTACGTGCAAACACATCAATCGCTTCTTCTTCCGCTTTTTCTCGCAACGCCCCCATTAATTCCGTTTCAAGGTGCAACAAGGCTTTGATTTTCCACGTCCACGCAATCACTTGCGAACGCCAGCTGTCTGCCGGTTGCTGACGAAGTTGTACGCCTAAATGTTCACGAATAATCTCTTCACAATAACTTGAACGGCTACCTTCTTCCGCATCAGGATCGGCATTCAAATTGAGCGACAAAATACCTTCATTACGCCCACGGAACATCGCTAAAGCACGATGTGACGGCACATTTTTCAACGGCTCACTGTGAGCAAAATAGTCACGGAATTTCTCGCCTTCTTCTTCCTTACCTTCAATCACCTTGGCTTCAAGGGTTGCATTAGCGGTCAGATATTGACGTAATTTTGCAAGCAGATCCGCATCTTCAGAAAAACGTTCCATCAAAATATATCTTGCCCCATCAAGTGCAGATTTCACGTCTGCCACACCTTTTTCTGCATCCACATAGGCTTCGGCTACCGTTTCCGGCGCTTGGCTAGGATCGTTCCAAAGGCTGTCCGCCAACGGCTCAAGCCCTGCTTCAATCGCAATTTGCCCACGAGTACGGCGTTTCGGTTTATATGGCAGATAGAGATCTTCAAGCTCTGTTTTACTCTGCGTTTGTTCAATTTTCTCACGCAATTCATCAGTGAGCTTGCCTTGCTCTTCAATGGATTTCAAAATAGTTTGACGGCGGTCGTTTAGCTCACGCAAATAGAGCAAACGTGTTTCAAAATGGCGAAGTTGAGTATCGTCCAATCCACCTGTTACTTCTTTACGATAACGGGCGATAAATGGAATAGTATTTCCATCATCCAGTAAAGTCATCGCTGCAAAAATTTGTTCGGATCGTACCGCTAACTCTGCGGCAATAATTTGGCTGATTTGGTGATTTAAAACATCAGTCATTGTTTGTTACTTCCTTTATGAAAATGAGGATTTATTTTTATAAAAAGGGATTAAATTTAACGCCATACTGGCGCCGATAATCACAATCCCTGCAAAAAAAAACTGCATGGGTGAGATCGTTTCACCCAACAGCAAATAAGCAATAAATGCGGTAGAAATCGGCATTAATAATTCAAGTACTTGGTAAGTAATGATACCTTGTTGCTGAATCACATGGAAAGTCAGTACCATGCCTGCCCCTATCGCATAAATACCGACTAAAATCAGGCTAACCAATAAGAACGTAGAAATCTGACTAAGTTCGGATAACTTGTCACTTTGTTGGCTGAATAAGAGGCTTAATATACCTGCAGTAAATGAGGTGAGAAAACTTAACGTGAAAACATTTATCTGATTATTAACGAATTTCACCATTAAGTTTTGCACGTTTCGGATTAAAATAGAGAGCAATAAGAAAAAAGACCCCAGTAGAAAATACTCTCCCACTTCGATCTGCTTTCCATACCATACAAAGCCCAATGCGCCTAAAATTGTCAATAAACTTCCGAACCAAAAGGTTTTGTTTTTGAGTCTTTGTCGTTCATCTTGAAAGAAAATCCCAGCGACCGCAATTCCAAAAGGCATCGCCAAAACACCTGAAACAGATGCTGTCACTGCATTCGTTAATGCCACACCTTTCAGCCAAAAGTACATATTGCCGCACATCATCACGCCCATCAGCACACCAATCAGGGCTAATTTAGGTGTTTCGATTAATTTACGGAAATCATAGCGATGCTTGAACCAAATTAATCCGAATAACACCAATCCGCCCACCGTAAACCGTACCCCATTATTGTTTAACGCATCAATATGTAGGCTGAAATAGCGAAGAAAGACAATGTTTAATCCAATCGCAAGTACATAAAGCAGATTAAGGATCAGGGGATTTTTTAACATAATCGGTATAAAATAACGAGAGATAAGCTATTTTAGCGGTAACCATAATAATTTCAAAATGAAAAGGGCGATATGAAACAATTTGATGCAATCATCATCGGTGCCGGAGCGGCAGGTTTATTTTGTGCGGCACAGCTCGGGCAAGGGGGAAAATCGGTGCTGGTGCTGGATAACGGCAAAAAAATCGGGCGAAAGATTTTAATGTCTGGCGGTGGATTTTGTAATTTCACCAATTTAGATGTCACTCCCAATCATTATATTTGCCAAAATCGCCATTTCGTCAAGTCGGCACTTGCCCGCTATACCAACTGGGATTTTATTTCGCTTGTGGCAAGCTACGGCATTTGTTATCACGAAAAAGAGTTGGGGCAACTGTTCTGCGATGAAAGTTCGCAACAGATTGTCGATCTGCTACAAGCCGAATGTGAAAAAGGCAACGTAGATATTCGGCTTCGACAAGCGGTCAGTTCCATCGAAAAATTTGCAAATTTTTTCCATATTCAGACCGCTTGTGAAAGCTATCAAACGGAAAATCTAATCATTGCCACAGGTGGTTTATCAATGGCTGGCTTAGGGGCAAGCCCATTCGGTTATAAAATTGCCGAGCAGTTTGGTATTCCCGTTATCCCTGTTCGTGCAAGCCTTGTGCCGTTTACTTGGAAAGAGAGCGATAAGATTTTTGCCTCCTTATCCGGTATCGCTTTACCCGTTAGCGTAAGCAACCGCAATAAAACCTTTAGCAATCAGATGTTGTTTACCCATCGTGGTTTATCTGGGCCTGCTATTCTACAAATTTCAAACTACTGGGATTTGGGTGAAACGGTGGAAATTGATTTACTGCCATCCGCCTCTATCCTTGATATTTTGAACGAACTGCGTCAATCTTCGCCGAAATTGCAGTTAAAAACCGTATTATCTCGCTATTTACCGAAAAAATTAGTCGAACTTTGGATTGAACAACAGATGATCAAAGATCAGATTATCGCTCAACTCAATAAAGCTGATCTTGCCTTTTTAGATCACTTTATTCATCACTGGCCGTTTTTACCTAATGGTACTGAAGGCTACCGTACCGCTGAAGTCACAATGGGCGGCGTTGATACCGATTATATTTCGTCCAAAACAATGGAAGTGAAAAACGTTCAGGGTTTATATTTTATCGGTGAAGTGCTTGATGTGACAGGCTGGCTCGGCGGCTATAATTTCCAATGGGCGTGGTCGTCGGCGTTTGCTTGTGCCGAAAGCATTTTAGAAAAGTAACAAGCGGTCAGATTAATAAAAAATGTGGTGATTTTAGGAATTAGTCCTGACAGTCCGCAAAAACTGACCGATTTTACCGATAAAAAGCACTTAATTTCATTCTGCTTTCCGAGCAGGATTATCAAGTCATATTGTATTATTAACGTAAAAATAGCTAAAAAAGTGACCACACTTTATTCGAAAAGGGGGATCCGATGTTTCATCTGAAAAAGCATTACTTTGACGGAATCGATCAACAGGGAAATTTATTTATCATTTACGATGCTGCTTTAACTATCGGCGGCATCTCCATCCCCTATTCATCCATTATTACTCAGCTTAACGGTAAAAACCTCGAACATCGGCGTTTAAGCCGTCTTAAAAGATCCGACGCCCAAATCAGACACAATAAGCTGAACTTCAACGGTAGTTGGCTGCCTTTAAGTCACATCTCACCGCTTACGTTATATCAACGGGGCAGGCGTCGTTTAATTTGGCATTGCCATACGGCAAAAGCGGATTTTGAATTGGAATTTGCACAACAAACTTATCGTGGGTTAGGCTATGCGGAAACCTTAGAAATGAATTTTGCACCATGGCTTCTTCCTATTAGCGAATTACGTTGGGGACGTTTTTTATCCGCCAACCACAGTATCGTTTGGATCGAATGGCTGGGGGAAACAACGCTGAAAAAACTGATTTGGAACGGAGAATTGATTAAAAATTTTGAAATCAACGATAACGTCTTATTAATTAAAGAAAAGCAACTGTCATTATATTTCCGCCGACCGATGATAATTAAGGA
Source organism: Glaesserella sp. (assembly GCF_041814905.1). Lineage (NCBI taxonomy): Bacteria > Pseudomonadati > Pseudomonadota > Gammaproteobacteria > Pasteurellales > Pasteurellaceae > Glaesserella > Glaesserella sp. Next base: position 17,698 of record NZ_JBGXYA010000040.1, read on the forward strand.
TGAACCTTTAGTTAAAATTACCGAGCGTTTTAAATTCCTACGTTTTTTTATCAAAGAATCATTCCTGCAAAGCTGGGAAAGCAAGTGGAAAAGCGAGGCGGAACTGAGTGTTGCCAATCAAACGGAAAAAGGCTTTGCTTTATACGAGAGGGTATTATGGAAAAAATAAAAATTACACTGCAAAAAATTATTTATGGCGCCGTTTTTTGCCTCGGTTTGCCGTTGCTACTGGTGGTTTGGGCGCAACATACGGAAAGCAGCGTGCAGATCCCCGTTCCGCAATTTCCCTATTGGGGCTTAATATTGGCTTTGAGCGGTCTTGCTTTAATGCTTTGGGCGATGTTAGGTTTATGGAAACTAGGTCGCGGCTTGCCGATGAATGCCTTCCCGCCGCAAAATTATGTGACCCGCGGCGCTTACCGTCTGTTTCGTCATCCGATTTATACGGGAGCGGCGCTGATTTCTTTCGGATTATCTTTGTATTTTGATTCTTCCTCTGGATTTTGGTTGGTTTCACCGCTTTTTGTCTTGTTTATTGCGGCTTATGTATTAGGCTTCGAGCGGGAAATCATTGAAAAACATTTCCACAACCAACCCGAACAACACCGTACTTGGTTTGATTTGCCGTCAAACAGCTTACAAGCGCTCAATTTGCAACAAAAAAGTAGCCTGTTGCTGACCGTATTTTTGCCTTGGTTCGTGATTTACGAAGCCTTTATTTTTATCGGGAACGGTAAAGACGTATTTTTTACCGAGATCGCACTCGATCAGGCGGTTCCGTTTATCAGTTGGACGGTGCTGTTTTACATTGCACTCTATCCTTTGGCGCTGCTGTTACCGTTTATTCTGCCGACACAGCAACAGGCGCGTTCATTCGCTTTGCAAGCCTATACGGGGATGGCGCTCATTTTCTACTGCTATTTGGTTGTGCCTGCGGCGGTGGACTATCAACCGATCACCGACAACGATATTTTCACCCGCTTAATCAACTTGAACCGCGAAACGGACGGCGCCGTTGCAGCCCTTCCTTCTTTTCACGTCTTTTGGGCGTTAATGGTCGGTCGTTATTACGGACTTCGTTATAACCGTTACAGTGGCATTATATGGCTGTTCAGTGCTTTGATTGTGGTAAGCTGCCTGACCATCAAAAGCCATACGATTGCCGATGTATTATTCGGTATTATCGCTTATTGGCTCAGTCATTATCGTGTACCCGTATACCTTTATTTACTCCGTCTATGCGAAAATATTTCCAATTCGTGGCACGAATGGCGCAGAGGCAAAGTGCGGTTGATTAATCACGGATTTTATGCGGCAATCGGCGGATTTTGCGGGTTTCTGATTATGGGCTATTTTATGCCCGAGCAACTTTGGGTACTGTATGCTATCGGTATCGCGGGCTTTGTCGGAGCGGGATTATGGGCCCAATGGGTGGAAGGTTCGTCAATGTTACTACGTCCTTTCGGCTACTATGGCAGCGTGCTGGGGGTGATTTTCACGGTGATATTGATCGCGCTGTTTTCCGCAATCGACTTATGGCAGTTAATGGCGGTTGCCGCGCTTGCCGCCAGTCCGATTCAATTTTGGGGACGCTGCCGCTGCTTGGTGCAAGGTTGCTGCCACGGCAAACCGACACATATCGCCGGCATCCGTTTTTATCATCCGAAATCCAGAGTCAATAAACTGGCGGGTTGGCAAGGCAAAAATCTTTATCCGACCCAATTTTATTCGATGCTGGCAAACTTTTTTACTTTCTTTATTTTATGGCGTTTAACCACATTGGAAACATCCGCCGCCTTTATTGCCGGTATTTATTTGATTCTCAACGGCGCATTCCGTTTTGTGGAAGAGTCCCTACGTGGTGAACCGCAAACACCGTATTTTATCGGAATGCGCGTTTATCAATGGCTCGCCCTACTTTCTATTTTGAGCGGTATCGTTTTTACCTGCATACCTTCACCACCGTTAAGCGCCGGCGGACTAACACCGTCCCTATGGTTTAATGCCATGATTTATTTCATCATTATTCTATGCGTGTACGGTTTAGACTTCCCGTACAGCAACGCGAAGTTTTCAAGATTAACGCAGGAATAAAAATGAACTAAATACAAAGTACGGTCGGTTTTTCAATCGTTTTATCTAGGATAGCCTCTAAAAAATTTTGCAAATCCCATTTACTGTTTATAAAAACAGGTTTACTATATGCCTATACAGTATCTTGTATGGGTATTTTCTTATGCTAACTCAATTAACCATCAATAATTTTGCGATTGTTCGCCACCTAACCCTTGAATTAAACGAAGGAATGTCCGTCATTACAGGGGAAACTGGGGCGGGTAAGTCTATCGGTATTGACGCACTGGGCTTATGTTTAGGCTATCGTTCCGAAAGTTCGATGATCCGAAATGGTGCGGATAAAGCGGACATTTCGGCGACATTTTCAATGCAACCGAACAGCCCGGCGTATTTATGGTTAAAGGAACACGAGCTACTTGATGAAGATAACCCGCAAGAGTGCATTTTACGTCGAATGATCAATCAAGAAGGACGTTCCAAAGCCTTTGTAAATAATCACCCAATTCCTGTTTCACAACTACGAGAACTTGGGCAATACCTTATCCATTTGAATGGTCAGCACGCCCCGCAACTTCTACTAAAAAGTGATTACCAACTGGAATTAGTGGATAACTATGCGAATTTACATTTGTTGTTGGCGGAAATGGCAACACAATATCAAGGTTGGCGGAAACTATATAAACAGGTGCAAAATTTTCATCAACAATGCCAAGAAAATGAAGCTCGCAAGCAACTGTTGCAATATCAGGTGGATGAATTGGATGAATTTGCCATTAAAGAGGGGGAATTTGAACAATTAGAAGAAGAGCAGTCCCGCCTTGCAAATTCGGAACAGTTGACAGAATTATCCCAAGCAGTCGTAAATCGCTTGATTGATGATGAGATAAATGCGGATTCATTGATATATGGCGCAATTCGCGATTTGGAACAGCTTGCAGAAATCGATAGCCATTACCAATCGGCATTGGATATGCTTAATGACGCATTAATTCAAATTCAAGAAGCCGGTTCGGAAATCAATAGTCTGGCAAATCGGATTGAACAAGATCCGGAGCGCCTTGAAGAATTGGATGAGCGTATTGGCAAAGCTATGCAGCTTGCGCGCAAACATCATGTTTCGACCACAGAATTGCATCAACACCATTTAATTTTAAAAGCGGAATTACAGCAACTGCTTGATTTTGAAGATAATGAAGAGCAATTGATTATTGATGAGAAAAAAGCGTATCAAACTTGTATTGAGTTGGCTCGGCAGATTTATCAAAAGCGTGTTGAAGCAGGGCAAAAGCTTTCCGAGCAAGTGACTCAGCAGATTAAACAATTGGCTATGGAAAACGGAGAATTTTTTATTGAAGTAAAACACAACCCCGATAAATTATCAGCAAACGGTGCGGATTTTGTTGAATTCAATTTGCGCAGTAACCTTGGTCAGCAAGCTCAACCATTGGCAAAAATTGCGTCAGGCGGTGAGTTATCTCGGATTTCCCTTGCGGTGCAAGTCTTAACGGCGAATAAACTTTCAACACCAACGATTATTTTCGATGAAGTCGATGTTGGGATCAGCGGGCCAACCGCAACGGTTGTCGGCAGATTACTTCGTCAACTGGGTAAAAAATGCCAAGTGTTATGCGTGACTCATTTACCGCAAGTGGCAAGCCACGGTCATCATCACTTTAATGTACAGAAACAAATAGAAAATAATCAAACAGAAACCCGAATGAGTTTACTTACTCAACAAGAACGGGTAGGCGCTTTGGCAAGATTATTAGGCGGAACAACCATTACCGATGCCGTATTAGCCAATGCACAAGAAATGTTGAATTTGGTGGAAGTAGAATAAACAAGGTAGAATAGAAAGACATATAGATTTTATAAAAGTCCAAATTATCTTTTTTATTATGCAACTTGCCACCTTTTCATCAACCGAATCTGAACTACTTGATAAAGCCCGCTGGTTGGCGGGTTTTACTTTAAGTGAGATAGCCGGGCAACTTAACATACCGGTACCGCCGGATTTACGTCGTGATAAAGGTTGGGTAGGTATGTTGATTGAGACGGCCTTGGGCGCAAAAGCAGGCAGTAAAGCAGAACAAGATTTTGCCCATCTGAATATTGAACTTAAAACTATTCCGGTTAATGCACAAGGGGTTCCTCTTGAAACAACCTTTGTGAGTCTTGCACCTCTGACCCATAATCACGGTATTACTTGGCAAACCTCTCATGTTAAGCACAAATTACAACGGGTACTTTGGATCCCCGTTGAGGGTACGCGTACCATTCCCTTAAGCCAGCGCCATATTGGTCAACCGATTTTATGGTCGCCAACGGCAGATCAGGAAAAACAATTAAGACAAGATTGGGAAGAACTGATGGAGCTTATCGTATTAGGGCGATTAAATGAAATTAATGCCACTTTAGGTGAGGTTCTGCAACTGCGTCCGAAAGGGCGTAATAGCAAAGCGTTAGCCGGTGCAATTAATCGATATGGAGAAAAAATTCAATCTCTGCCGTTAGGTTTTTATTTACGCAAAAACTTTACCACAACGATTTTACAAAATTTTTTACATTCAGATCTTTAATTTCGGCATTGCTCCCTATATGATGTGCAATTTTTACAGAAACAGTAATCAGTTAATTCTTAGTTTAAGGACATTTTATGTTTGAATGGATAGCGAGCCCTGAAGCTTGGATCGCGCTCTTTACCTTAGCGGCACTGGAAATCGTGCTAGGTATTGATAATATTATTTTCATTAGTATTTTAGTTTCCCGTTTGCCTGAAAAACAGCGCCAATCGGCTCGTATTATCGGTCTTGGTTTGGCCATGGGAACCCGTATTTTACTACTGCTTTCTCTGGCATGGATAATGCGCTTGGTTGACCCGTTGTTCTCAATAATGGATAAACCGGTTTCCGGTCGCGACCTGATTTTAATTCTTGGTGGCTTATTCCTGATTGTGAAAAGTTTTATGGAGTTAATAGAGATAGTGAAAGGTGAAGAACACGGTGAACAAGGCAATGCAGCTAAAAAAGCCAATTATCTGATGATCTTAATACAAATTGCTATTTTGGATATTGTTTTCTCATTAGACTCGGTTATTACGGCGGTCGGTATGGCGGATGACATTCCGGTTATGGTAATTGCAATTATGATTGCGGTGGGTGTGATGATGTTTGCGGCAAAACCTATTGGTGATTTTGTGGATAATAATCCAACCATTAAAAATCTTGCGCTCGCCTTCTTAATTTTAATCGGTGTTGCGTTAGTCGGTGAAGGGTTTAATATTCACATTCCTAAATCAGCGATTTACACAGCGATGGGCTTCTCGGTAATTGTGGAATTCCTTAATATCACAATGCGTAAGAACCAAGCAAAACATCAAATTAAAGAGCAAGAATAATGTAAAATAAGCCCTCACATTGAGGGCTTTTTAATTTAAGGGGAATTATGTTACTTATTGATTTGGTCGGCTATGAATTGACTCAAGAAGAGCAAGAATTGCTTGAACATCCGCTCGTTTCAGGACTTATTTTATTTACTCGAAATTTTCACGATAAAGCGCAACTGCAGGCGTTGATTCAATCTGTTCGTCAACGGGTGAAAAAGCCATTACTAATTACCGTCGATCAAGAAGGTGGTCGGGTACAGCGTTTCCGTGAAGGATTTACCAAATTGCCTGCCATGCAATCTTTTTTACAATTAGACCGTTTGCAACTTGTTCAAGAAGCAGGCTGGCTGATGGCGGCTGAAATGTTTGCATTAGATATTGATTTAAGTTTTGCTCCGGTGCTGGATTTAGGACATTGTAGCAAAGCAATCGGCGATCGTTCATTTGGGGAAAATGTAGCCACAATGCTACCTGTCGCCGAAGCCTTTATTGACGGTATGCGAGAAATCGGTATGGCAACCACAGGTAAACATTTCCCTGGTCACGGTCACGTTATTGCCGACTCTCATCTTGAAACGCCCTTTGATGATCGTCCAAAAGAAACCATCTTTAATCAGGACATTCAGCCGTTTAAACAGCTGATCGCCAAAGGAAAATTATCGGCAATTATGCCTGCCCACGTTATTTACACCCAGTGTGACAGCCAACCTGCCAGTGGTTCAAGTTACTGGCTGAAAGAGATTTTACGCAAGCAGTTGCAATTTAACGGCGTGATTTTCTCTGATGATTTAGGAATGAAAGGCGCTGGGTTTATGGGGAACTATGTGGAACGAAGCGAGAAAGCCTTACAAGCTGGTTGTGATTTGTTGCTACTCTGCAACGAGCCTGATGGCGTGGTACAAGTGTTAGATAACCTGAAATATCAGCCTACCCCAACGCAGAAAGAACGCCACTTAAGCCTAATGAAACGCCGTTCGATCGGTTGGTCAGAACTGGAAGCCAGCCCACGTTGGCAACAGGCTCATCAACAGCTTGCTACACTTCAAGATCAATGGTTGGAATGGAAAACCCAGAATGCCTAAACTCAACTGCCACCATTTTGAACAGAACCGCTGCAATTCGTGCCAATGGCTTCATAAAAGCTATACCGAACAACTAGCAGAGAAAACCGTTGATCTCAAGCGGTTAGTTTCGCCTTATCTTTTGCAAAGCACGGAATTTTTACCTGCGGTTACATCGCCTTTGGCACATTTTCGTAACAAAGCCAAAATGGTGGTCACAGGAAGCGTTGAGCGTCCGATTTTAGGCATTTTAAACGACGACGGCACAGGAACGGATTTAACGGATTGTCCGCTTTATCCGCAAGCCTTTACGCCACTTTTCCCTATTCTGAAAACCTTTATTGGGCGTGCTGGGCTTGTGCCTTACAACGTGGCAAAAAAACGGGGCGAACTCAAATATATCTTGATTACCCAAAGTCAGTATAATCAATCTTTGATGATCCGCTTTGTGTTAAGAAGTGATCTAAAACGACCGCTTGTCGAGCGTGAATTGCCGATATTACTGGCTCAACTGCCTGAAAAATCGGTGGTGAGTCTGAATATACAACCGCAACATTCTGCGATTTTGGAAGGTGAACAAGAGATTTTTTTGACTGAGCAACAAATATTAGAAGAACGCTTTAATCAAATTCCGCTGTTTATTCGTCCTCAAGGTTTTTTCCAAACCAATCCTACAGTCGCCAGCCAACTTTATTACACGGCTCAAGCGTGGATAAAAGCGTTGCCGATTACGCAACTTTGGGATCTGTTCTGCGGTGTCGGGGGGTTTGGGCTACATTGTGCCAACACATTACAAGCCAACAATCCGAATGTGACACTCACGGGTATTGAGATTTCTGCCTCTGCCATCGCCAGTGCCACAAAATCCGCCCGACAGCTTGGCTTACAAAACGTCAAATTTGCCTCGTTAGACTCGGCTCAATTTGCCTTGAATGAACAAGGAACAACCCCCGATCTCGTGATTGTCAATCCGCCCAGACGGGGAATCGGCAAACCGTTAGCCGAATTTATCAATCAACTCGGTTCGCCTTACTTGATTTATTCCAGTTGTAATGCAGAAACCATGGCAAAAGATTTTGCCTCACTCAGCGATTATGAACTCAAAAAAGTCCGGTTATTTGATATGTTTCCCCATACGGCACATTATGAAACATTAACATTCTTAGTCAGAAAATCTTAACAAGCGGTCTTTTTTTGAGAAAAATTTGCAAATTAATCTGCCGAACCGACCGCTTGTAATGACTAAACTAAACCTTGTTTTAAACGTTCAAAATAGTTTTTGGTTTCTTCAATCACCACATGACGCAGTGCCACCAAGGCGACTAAGTTCGGGAACGCCATTAAGCCGTTAACGATATCGGCAATCGTCCAGATGGTATTTAAGTGGATAAACGGTGCCATCGCAATAAAGCCGATAAACGCCGTGCGATAGATTTTAATCCCTCGGGTTCTGCCGTTGGTTAAGTACACAAAACAGCGTTCGCCGTAATAACACCAGCCGAGAATCGTCGTATAGGCGAAAAAAATCAAACTGACGGTGACAATCACTGCGCCGATAGAACTGCCTAAACCTTCTGCAAAAGCGAGGTTGGTTAAGCCGGCTCCTGCGGTGGGGCCTGTCCAAACGCCAGTCATGACAATCACAAGCCCGGTCATTGAGCAGACAATAATCGTATCCAAAAATACACCGGTCATGGAGATCAGCCCTTGGCGTACAGGCTCTTTTGTGTGAGCCGCTGCCGCTGCAATCGGTGCGCTACCTAAACCCGCTTCATTGGAGAAAATACCACGTGCAACACCGGATTGAATCGCTTTTAAGACCGTAAAGCCAACAGCTCCGCCTAAAGCCGCTTGGGGATTGAACGCTGCTTCAACAATCAGTGTAATGGTCGCAGGGATTTTGTCGTAATTAATCGCTAAAATAAAAAGTGCGGCTAATACATAAGCAATTGCCATAAACGGCACGATAACCATCGAAATTTGGGAAATGCGTTTCACCCCGCCTAAAATAATGGCGGCGGTAATTAAGGTTAAAATGATCGCCGTGACGGAAATCGGTACATTAAAGGTATCATTAACGGCATGGGTAATCCCGTTGACTTGCGGAAAAGTCCCGACCCCGACCAGAGCCACCATAATCCCGAAAACCGCAAACAGTTTTGCCATCCATTTCCATTTTTGTCCCATTCCGAGTTCGATATAGTACATCGGTCCGCCTGCCATAAAGCCGTCTTTATCGCGGGTACGGAATTTCACTGCAAGCAGACATTCGGCATATTTGGTCGTCATGCCGAAAAGGGCGATAAGCCACATCCAGAACACCGCTCCGGGTCCGCCTGCTTGAATGGCGGTGGCGACCCCAACGATATTCCCCGTGCCGATAGTTGCTGCCAATGCGGTGGACAATGCACCAAAGGCGGAAATGTCCCCGGATTGATCGTTGCCTTTCTCTTTTTGGAAAATATAACTAAACGCACGTGGTAACTGAACGAATTGAAGGAGTTTGAGCCTTAATGTGAAATAAATACCGACACCGGCGACTAAAAGTAGCAGCGGCGGCCCCCAAACGATACCGTTGATTGTGCTAAGAATTGTGTCGATTGACATTGATAAGTTCCTCGTAAAAACGACTTACAAGGAAAGAAAAGACGGAAACAAGCGGTCACTTTTTGCTGATTTTTGACAAAAACGCACCGCTTGTATAGATAACTTTTCTCCCCTGTCCTTTTGCCTGAGCGTTTCACGGTTTTGCAAATTTTTGTTTAAATCAGACCGCTTGCGCCTTCGGCGTCCATTTTCTGCTGTGCAGATTGGATCTCTCCAAGGGTTCGTCCAATTAGCTGTCCTCGCTGTCGCACCTGAAAGAGTTTACCTCGTCGGTGTGGGGTTAATTCGCCCACTCTCCAGCTATCTTCATCCGAACATTCTTTTTAAATTAAAAAGAGGTGCGAATTCTAACAATTCTTTAGGGCGAGTCAATATCTTAAAAATCAAATAAGCCGAAGAAAGGCGATTGGTTGCAGGGAAATTGATCGGATTCAACAATTTCGCAGGGTAAGTTGGAGAAACGCGGATTTTTGCAAAATGTCAGGCGAAACAGACCGCTTGTATCAAAACAAAACCCCGGCAGTCCGCCGGGGTTTGGGTTATTATCGGATTAGATAACAGATTATTTTCCGTAGTAAGCTTTGGTCATAATCTCTTCCATGTCGGCCACCATCGCTAAGCGAGGGTTTGCCGGCGTACATTGGTCTTCAAACGCGTTGAGTGCTAATTCATGACGAGCTGCCAAGAAGGCTTTTTCATCAACGTTTTGATCTTTCAGTGCCATTTTTACACCGCAACGAACCGCAAGATCGTGAACCGCTTTCGCGAACGATTCTACACCTTCAGCCGGTGTTGCTGCCGGTAAGCCTAACATTTTTGCAATGTCTTGGTAGCGAACATCCGCCACATAATCGGTATATTTCGGCCATGTTGCGACTTTCGTCGGACGGGTACCGTTATAACGGATGACGTGCGGGAGAAGAATCGCATTGGTACGACCGTGAACGGTATGGAATTTACCGCCGATTTTGTGTGCCATTGAGTGACAGATGCCTAGGAAGGCGTTAGCAAATGCCATCCCTGCCATGGTTGAGGCGTTGTGCATTTTTTCACGGGCGACTTCATCAAATTCTTTGACGGATTTTTCAAGATTTTCAAACACCAATTTGATTGCTTGTAATGCCAAACCATCGGTGTAGTCGTTCGCGAGAATAGACACGTAAGCTTCCGTCGCATGCGTTAACACGTCCAAACCGGTATCGGCGGCAACGTGTGACGGTACGGACATAACCAGTGCCGGGTCAACGATTGCTACGGTCGGTGTGAGCGAGTAGTCGGCTAACGGATATTTAATATCGCCGTCGGTGATGACCGCAAACGGTGTAACTTCGGAACCTGTACCGGATGTTGTCGGAATACCGACGAATTTCGCTTTACGGCCTAATTGCGGGAATTTGAACGCACGTTTACGGATATCCATGAATTTTTGGACTAAGTCACGGAAATCTACCTCAGGTTGTTCATAGAATAACCACATGACTTTTGCCGCATCCATCGGAGAACCGCCGCCGAGTGCGATAATGGTATCCGGTTGGAAGCTGCGCATTAACTCCGTACCGCGACGTACGGTTTCAATGCTTGGGTTCGGTTCGACATCAGCGAACAATTGGTAAGTGACTTTGTTGCGACGTAAACGTAATTGCTCGGTAATTCTGTCGACAAAGCCTAAATCCACCATGGAACGGTCTGTGATGATCATCACTTTTTCCGCATCTTTCATGGATTTAAGGTATTGAATCGAATCACGTTCAAAGTAGATTTTGGATGGAACTTTAAACCATTGCATATTATTTCTCCGTCTGCCCACACGTTTAATATTTAAGAGATTGACTGCACTGACGTTGTTGCCTACAGAGTTTTTACCGTAAGAACCGCATCCTAACGTGAGAGACGGGAGGAAGGAGTTATAGACGTCACCGATACCGCCGAAGGTTGACGGTGAGTTCCAAATAACGCGGATAGCTTTAACACGTTTACCGAATTCTTTTGCCAATTCTTTATTTTGTGTATGGATTGCCGCCGAGTGACCTAAACCGTGGAAGTTCACCATGGCTTCGGAAAGCGCCAAGCCGTGTTCGGTAGAGTCGGATTTTAATAAGGCTAGCACCGGTGAGAGTTTTTCACGGGTAAGAGGTTCAAGCTCACCGACTTCTTTACATTCGGCCAACAGGATATTGGTGTTTGCCGGAACGGTAAAACCGGCTTGTTCGGCAATCCAAGCAGCCGCTTTACCTACCACGGCGGCATTTAATTTAGCTCCTGAGCAGCTGGCTTTATCCGCTTTATCAACACCGAAAATATATTTCTCAAGTAATGCTTTCTCTTTTTTATTGACGAGGTAAACACCGTAAGATTGCATTTCTTTCACAAATTCGTCATAGACTTCTTTGTCGACAATAGCTGCTTGTTCAGAGGCGCAAATCATACCGTTGTCGAATGATTTGGACATGACGATATCGTAAACCGCTTGTTTGACTTTGGCGGTTTTTTCGACATAGGCAGGGACGTTACCCGCACCGACCCCTAACGCCGGTTTACCGCATGAATATGCCGCTTCTACCATAGCGTTACCGCCGGTAGCAAGAATAGTGGCGATACCCGGATGTTTCATCAACGCCGATGTTCCCTCCATTGATGGAGTTTTAATCCATTGGACGCAGTTTTTTGGAGCGCCGGCAGCGACAGCCGCATCATAAACGATTTGCGCCGCATGGGCTGAACATTGTTGTGCGGAAGGGTGGAAAGCAAAGACAATAGGGTTACGGGTTTTGAGAGCGATTAACGCTTTGAAAATCGTGGTAGAGGTCGGATTAGTTGTCGGGGTAATACCACAAACAACACCGACAGGATCTGCAATTTCGGTAATACCGGTGACATCATCTTCACTAATAACCCCTGCGGTTTTTAAATGGCGCATATTATTCACCACATATTCACAGGCAAACAGGTTTTTCGTCGCTTTATCTTCAAATACACCGCGACCGGTTTCCTCTACTGCGTGTAAAGCAAGAACGCCGTGCTTATCGAGTGCCGCAACGGATGCTTTCGCGACGATATAATCTACTTGTTCCTGATTTAATTGGCGAAATTCTTCTAACGCCACTAAACCTTTTCCGACAAGTTCGTTTACTTCAGCTTGAGCATCGTACGGTTGTACAGATTTTGCATTTTGAGCCATAGTAGTTTTCCTCTCGTGATTAATTTTAACTAGGTTAATTATTACTCATTTGGAGTAATTTTACTTCTTAATTCATACGCTCTTTACGCTATTTGTGATCTACATCAAGTTTTTGATAACAGTTATCATCTTTGCAAAGTGAATGAAACAATTCGGCAACATTAATGAAAAAATTAAAACAGGAAAAATACGGAATCTTTGGCAGAACAAACAAATAGTGGTAGGATATTAAGAATTTTCATGCAATACAAAGCAATATAATTAATGAAAGAAGTTTTAAGAATAGCAACACGTCAAAGTCCTCTCGCGTTATGGCAAGCTAATTTTGTAAAAAATGCTTTGGAACAACGTTTTCCGCATTTGTCGGTTGAATTAGTTACGATGGTCACCAAAGGCGATATTATTCTGGATACACCTCTTGCTAAAATTGGTGGTAAAGGTCTTTTTGTAAAAGAACTTGAATCAGCGTTATTGGAAGGGCGAGCCGATTTAGCTGTGCATTCAATGAAAGATGTGCCGATGGAGTTTCCTCAAGGTTTAGGTTTAGCCGTGATTTGTGAACGGGAGGACCCCCGCGATGCATTTGTTTCAAATCATTACGCTAGTTTGGATGAACTCCCTGAAGGTGCGGTGGTCGGAACTTCTAGCTTACGTCGTCAATGTCAATTGGTTTCAGCCTATCCGCATTTACAAGTAAAATCATTACGCGGCAATGTCGGTACGCGTTTAAATAAACTGGATAATCGGGAGTATGATGCGATTATTCTTGCTGCGGCAGGTTTAATTCGTTTGGGGTTACAACAACGTATCCGTAGTTTTATTCCGATAACACAATCGTTACCCGCCGCCGGACAAGGAGCTGTGGGAATTGAGACTCGTATTGACGACAAACACGTGCTAGAGTACGTAAATGCATTAAATCATCCACAAACGGCTTGTTGTGTTATTGCTGAGCGAGCGATGAATAAACGTTTACAAGGTGGATGTCAAGTACCTATCGGGGGATTTGCACAATTAGACGGAGATGAAATCAGTTTGAATGCCTTGGTTGGTTCATTAGACGGTTCAACCATTATTCGAGCAAGTGGTACAGCTAAAGTACAGGCTGCGGAGCAGCTTGGAATTTCGATTGCAGAACAGCTTTTAATCCAAGGTGCGGATAAAATTTTGCAGGATATTTACCGACAATAATTAAGATGAATGTATTAGTGACGCGTCCGGATCTTCGTGGCAAAAATTTGGTGGAAATGCTGGCAGAAAGACATATTTTTGCTATTCATCAACCCTTATTCACAATAGAAGCCGGTAGAGAATTATTACAATTACCTTCGTATTTATCTCGCCTTAACGCAGGAGACTATGTTTTTGCCGTTTCTAAAAATGCGATAGATTTTGCAGATGAAGCATTAAAGCAGACAGGATTTTCTTGGCGGAGCGATGTAAATTATTTTGCGATAGGGCAAGCTTCCGCTAATTATTTTTCATCAACGATAGAATATGCAGTACGTTACCCGATACAATCCGAAAACAGCGAAGGCTTATTGGAGCTACCTGAAATGCATCATTTATCCGGTAAAAATATTGTGATATTAAGGGCCGATTCAGGCAGAGAGCTATTTTCGGAACAAGCTATTATACGCGGAGCAAATGTACAACCTATTGAATGCTATCAGCGTATCATGGTTGATAATGATTTAAGCGAGCAGATCAGTTTATCCAAGAGAGCAGGCGTCGATACAATTGTCATTACCAGCGGTGATATTTTAAAAATATTAGTAGAGCAGGTTGCGGATAATGATCGTGAATGGTTAATGCAATGCCGGCTTGTCGTTGTCGGGCAAAGGATCGCAAGGTTAGCGAAAACGTTGAAATGGAATGCGGATAAAATTAGAATTTCAGAAAAGGCGGATAATCATAGTTTGCTTGAAACGCTTTTAAGTCATAGAGAATTTTAAACTTAGAATAGGTGGGAGCTATGTCAAAACAGGGTAAAAAGAAAGAGACAGTCGATGCAGTAGAGCAAGCGGTAGAGACGGTGGATACTGCTTTACCGGAGGAAATCGGTTCGGAACAAGCGGTCAGTTCTTCCCAAAAATTTGCAAATCAATCCGAGGAATCCGTTGAGTCTGAAGTGACTAAGGATATCGACGCTGATACACCTTACTCTAAAGCTAAGCAGGAAGAGCCGAAACAGAAATCCGGCGGTAAGGCGATTGCGATATTGGCATTACTCGTTGCATTAGGTATCGGTGGTGCCGGTCATTTTCTTACTAATGGTAAATTTGCAGCGGTGGAACAGCAAATCGGTGCATTAAATAATCAAGTATCACAAATCAAAGCGACACCGCCGGCTACGGTTGAACTGCCTGCGTTTGATGCTGAAAAAGTACAGATCGCACAGCTTGAAACTGCAAGCCAACAATTCGTTGAACGGATCTCTCAATTAGAACGTGAACAATCCATCTATACTCAGCAAATCAATAACTTACAATCTCAAATTCAAAAATTAGGTTCAAGTCCGAAGGCAGAGCCAACGGCTTGGTTATTGTCTGACGCGGATTTTTTACTTAATAACGCTTTGCGTAAAATGGTATTGGATAATGATATTGATACGACGAGAAGTTTATTAATTGAAGCCGATACCGTGTTAAGCCAAGTGGCAGAACCGGCTATTTTACCTATTCGTGATGCGATTAAAGCCGATTTGAATCAACTGGCGAGTTTAAATAAGGTTGACCAAAATAACTTAATGCAAAGACTTGCTCAGTTGGCGAACTTAGTTGACGATATGCCAATGGTTGACGATGAAGGGCAAGAAAGTTCATTACAAACGAGCGAAGTGAGTTCTTCCATTGATGATTGGCAACAAAATATTGAAAAAAGCGCAGATTCTTTCTTAAGTCATTTTATTCGGATCAGCGATAAAGGCGGTATAAACGACAAAGTTTTTATTGCACCGAATCAAGAAATTTATTTACGTGAAAATATTCGCTTGCGTTTACAAATTGCTATTTTGACAATTCCTCGCCAGCAAAATGAACTGTATAAACAATCTCTTGAAGCGGTAAGTACGTGGGTAAGAAGTTATTTTGATGTACAAAATGAAAATGTAAAAAACTTCTTAAATGAAGTGGATGATTTAATTGAGCAATCAATCTATATTGATGCGCCGAATCGTTTACACAGTTTGTCGCTGTTGGATCAATTATTGAATAAAACGCCGAAGCTGGTGAGTAAAATCCAAATTGAAGAAGAGAAATCTCTAGAGCAGTTGAAAATTGAAAAATCTGCTGAAACACCTTCTCAAGAAACTAATACCGAGTCGGCTCAGCCTCAAGCCGAACAACAATCGCAAACAGCACAATAGGAGATAGATTATGTTTCGAGTTCTCTTTTTAATGCTACTTGTTCTACTTGGTTTGATTGTCGGACCTTATATTGCCGGTCATCAAGGATCTGTTCGTATTGAAACGGATAGCAAAATTATTGAGATGAGCTTAGTCATGCTTATCGTTTTTTTTGCTCTTGCCATGGCGGCTGTTTATGCAATTGAGTGGGTTGTGACTTACCTTTTACGCTTAAGTCGAGATTCTTACCAATGGTTTGGTAATCGTAAACGTAAAAAGGCACAACAACAAACTCTGGAAGGTTTGATGAAAATGACTGAAGGCGATTATTCAAAAGCGGAGAAGTTAATTGGTAAGAATGCCAAACATTCTGACGAGCCTGTATTAAATTTCATTAAAGCAGCAGAGGCAGCTCAACAGCGTGGTGATGAGTTAAGTGCAAATAAATACCTTATTGAAGCAGCAAAAATTGCTGGTCCGAATAGTGTAGCGGTAGAGCTTGCCCGTACGCGTATTTTATTGCAGCAGAATAAATTGCCTGCAGCCCGTAGTACTGTAGATAGCCTTTTAGAACTTGCACCTAATAATACAGATGCATTACGTTTGGCGATCGAGATTTATCAAAAATCGAAAGCTTTTAAAGCATTAGACGACGTACTTGAAAATATCGGTCAACGTAGCTTTTTATCCGATAAAGAATATGAGCAGCTTGAACATAAAGTTGATGACGGTTTATTGGATGAAGTTCAAAATGAAGAAGGGCAAGAAGGGTTACTAAAATGGTGGGATAATCAACCGAGTCGCCGCCGTCGTTCCATTTATACTCGAGTCGGTCTCATTAAGCGTTTAATTGATAGTGGTGATCATGAGTCAGCAGAACATATTGCACTTGAAACATTGAAGAAATATGAAGATGAGCAACTTACTTTATTATTTAAACAGTTTACTCGTTTGCAGGCGGATGAGGATGGTAAGTTAGTAAAAGTATTAGTGAAACGCGGTGAGAAAGCATCTAATAATTATACTGATGATTATGCTCGTTCACTAGGTTATATCTATGCCCGTAGTGGTTTGTTTGATAAGGCTAAACCGTATTTCGTACAATTACTTGATCATCATGAATGTGAGATAAACGATCGTATTATGGCGCTTTATGTTGCGGAACAGACCCATGATAAGATTTTTGCTGATAGATTACGCGAAGAAAACCTGAAAGAGGTAAATGTGGAAGCGAAAAAGAATGAAGAAATATTAGCTTTACCTAATAACGCTGAGTAATTAAAATAAGAAAATCCTACTATTAGAGTAGGATTTTTTATTTAATTTACAAAATAAAAAGTCGAATTAAATAATAATTCAGCTTTTTTATAATTAATATTTTTGCTTCAGATTATTCAAGGCAATTAAACCTTTATCACAACTTTTTTCTTGCATTGCTATATCCATTTTGAGGATCTGCTGCTTAGAGGTAGATAACTTATTCTTCATTTTCTCAACCTGAGTATGAGTTCCTGGCTGTTTTTCTGCTCCGGCGATCAAATTATCAATTTCTTTAAACATTTGTTGACACTGTTGAGGTAATTTACCTGAAGACTGTGTTTTAGCAATAGAAAGTGATGATGTCTTAAGTTCAGTTGCAGAAACGTTTGCTGCAATAACCAGAAGCCCACTTGTAATTACTATCGAACGGAAGAGCTTTGTCGTCATAATTTTCCTTGTAGTTAATAATTGGCTAACTTACCCCTTTGTAAACGGCTGGATCCTAGCAAAAAGTCTGGGCGGTGTCACTATCTATTTGCTTAAATTTGATTGAATCATGAACAAAAATTACTTGTTATAGATAATTGTTTTTTTGATATTATTTTTTAATAAAATTAACAAAAATTTAAAATATTGACCTAAATCAATAGATAACTGATGAAAAATTAACAAAAATTAAATATTTAACAAGAAAATGTGATTAATGTAATAATTTTGCTATTTTTAAATTAGGCTTTTACGAGTAAAATAGTACATTGACATTTAGGTATATCGTAACTGTTTTTATGCCTAGTCAAGTTTATTGGGGTGATTACTTGCTTATCTTGTAATCGATAGTTCAGACTTGTATATAAAGAGGTTTGAGATGTTAGACGTTGTTGAACTCTCACGTTTGCAGTTTGCTTTAACTGCTCTCTATCACTTCTTATTTGTACCGCTTACATTAGGTCTTTCTTTCGTGCTTGTTGTGATGGAAACACTTTATGTGACTACAGGTAAAGAAGTGTATAAAGATATGACAAAGTTCTGGGGTAAGTTATTTGGTATTAACTTTGCTCTCGGTGTAACAACTGGTATTACAATGGAATTCCAGTTTGGTATGAATTGGTCATATTATTCTCACTACGTAGGTGATATTTTTGGTGCTCCATTAGCAATTGAAGGCCTAATGGCATTCTTCTTAGAATCTACTTTCATTGGTCTTTTCTTTTTTGGTTGGGATCGTTTATCAAAAGGTAAACACTTATTAGCAACCTATTTAGTTGCTTTTGGTTCTAACTTCTCTGCAATGTGGATCTTAGTTGCTAACGGTTGGATGCAAAACCCAATAGGTTCAGAGTTTAACTTTGAAACTATGCGTATGGAACTTGTTAGCTTCTCTGAACTCGTATTAAACCCTGTTACACAGTCTAAATTCTTACATACAGTAACTGCGGGTTACACTTGTGGTGCGGTGTTTGTGTTGGGTATCAGCGCTTACTATATTTTAAAAGGTCGTGATTTAGGATTCGCTAAACGTTCATTTTCTGTAGGTGCTAGTTTTGGTTTAATGGCAATTATTGCGGTACTCGTAATGGGTGATGAATCCGGCTATGAGATCGGTAAGACCCAACCGGTTAAATTAGCTGCAATGGAAGGTGAATTTGAAACTCATCCTGCTCCGGCAGCTTGGAATGTAGTTGTAATTCCAAACACAGCAGAAATGAAAAATGAATTTGCGATTTCAATTCCTTATGCTGCAGGTATCATTGCAACTCGTTCTTTAACTAAGGAAATCAAGGGATTAAAAGATCTTCGTGCTGAAAATGTTGACAGAGTTCGTAACGGTATTGTTGCTTATGGATTATTAGAAAAACTTCGTTCAGGTAACTATACGGCAGAAGACAAAGAAGCATTTAAAGCCGTACAACATGATCTTGGCTTTGGTTTGTTATTGAAAGCTTATACAGATAAAGTAGTTGATGCGACAGAAGAACAAATTCAAAAAGCCGCTTCAGATACTATCCCTAATGTGGGGCCGACTTTCTGGGCATTCCGTATCATGATGGCCTCCGGTGGTTTAATGCTATTGCTCATTTTGACTGCATTTGTACAAAATGTACGTGGAACAGTGGGCTCTAAACCTCTTGTGCTGAAAGCATTATTATGGGGGCTCCCTCTTCCATGGATTGCGATTGAAAGTGGCTGGTTCTTAGCAGAATATGGTCGTCAACCATGGGCAATTTATAATATGTTACCGACAGGTGTCTCGAATTCTGCATTAACCACAACGGATCTTTGGATTGCAATCGGACTGTTGTGTGGATTATATACACTATTCTTAGTGGTTGAAATGTATTTAATGTTCAAATATGGCCGTTTAGGTCCAAGTTCATTGAAAACAGGTCGTTATCACTTTGAACAATCTACGAAATAAGTAGGAGTTAAAAATGTTAGATTATGAAGTTCTACGCTTTATTTGGTGGATTTTAATCGGCGTATTGTTAATTGGTTTTGCTGTGACTGACGGTTTCGATATGGGGGTGTTAAACCTATTACCCGTAGTTGGTAAAAGCAATGTAGAGCGTCGAGTAATGATCAACTCAATCGCCCCTCACTGGGATGGTAACCAAGTATGGCTGTTAACCGCGGGCGGAGCTATTTTTGCAGCGTGGCCAACGGTTTATGCAACCTCGTTCTCAGGATTTTTCCTCGCTATGATCCTTGTCTTAGCTGCGCTGTTTTTCCGTCCGGTAGGTTTTGAATATCGTGCGAAAATTGATGATCAAAGATGGCGAAATGCTTGGGACTGGGGATTATTTATTGGTGGTTTCGTTCCATCAATAATCTTTGGTGTGGCATTCGGTAATTTATTACAAGGCGTACCTTTCCACTTTAATGATATTAATCAGGTAACTTATACCGGTTCATTCTTCGGCTTATTAAATCCGTTTGCATTATTGTGTGGTCTTGTCAGTTTTATGATGTTAACTACTCAAGGTGCAACTTGGTTACAAATGAAAACAACGGGTGAACTGCGTAACAGAGTGAGAGGAATTGCTCAAGTTACTGCGTTAGCGACATTAATTGCATTCTTAGTAGCAGGCGTGTTTTTATACTTTAAAAACGGTTTTGTTATCACAAGTGAGTTAGATCATAATGCGCAGTCATTACTCACAAATAAAACAGTCGCAGTAGAGAGTGGTGCATGGTTTAAAAACTATTTTGAAATGCCGGTATTATTTATTATTCCGGCATTAGCAGTGGTTGGCGCACTACTCACCGTAGTTGCATCAAAAGCAAATAATTCGGGATTAGCATTTTTTGCATCATCAATTATGCAAGCGGGTATTATTTTAACTGCGGGCGTGTCAATGTTCCCGTTCATTATGCCTTCCATTTCTCATCCTGAGATGAGTTTAACAATGTGGGATGCAACAGCAAGTGAAAATACATTAACCGTTATGCTTATCGTTGCCTGTATCTTTGTTCCGCTTGTATTGTCTTATACTATTTGGACTTATATCAAAATGTATGGTCGCCTTGATGCAAAATACATTGAAGAAAAAAGTACAAGCTTATACTAAGGAGAACTATTATGTTTTATGTAACGTGGGTATTTGGTGTTCTACTTGCTATCCTGTTTGCAACGGTCATTACGATCAGTATTGAAAAAACAGGTAAATTTGATGAATAGGCAAGAGCAGGATGATCAATTCACTCTATAACTTAACAAGAAAGGGCTGGGTAAGAGCCCTTTCTTTTATCTCTGCAACCGCGATGTTTCTTATGATTTTGAGCAATTCAATTATTTTTACGAAACATTTCGGCGGAAATATCCCATATTCGGCTGTTTTAGTTTTTTACGGAATGACCATTTTGTGGACTCATGGAATCGGATTTGAGATCAGAACAACTTTATGGAAAACGATATTTCTTCCGTTACTCGGTTATTTGATTGTGATTCCGTCACTTCTTTATATCACTTTAGTTTAATAAAGTAGAATTTATACAAGCTTGACTATTTTTGCTTCTCTGCAAAGGAAAGAGCTTGCACAACAACACTTCTCTCTCTAAAATGTTCGACAATTTTCGCCTGGTTTCTGGGCGTTTTTCGTTTTGGGATATAAATAGGTTTTTGCAAAGTGAAATTTCCTGTCCGAGTTTATTATGAGGATACCGATGCCGGTGGAGTGGTGTATCATGCGCGTTATTTACATTTTTTTGAGCGTGCCAGAACTGAATATTTAAGGAATTTGGGCTTTTCTCAACAAAAAATGCTTGCCGAGTCATTGGCTTTTGTGGTCAAAAAAATGGAAATTGACTACAAGATTGCAGCACGATTAGACGACGCCTTGCTCGTCGAAACGAACTTATTAGAGGTAAAAGGTGTCAGAGTTGTTTTTCAACAACGTTTATGGCGTGATACAGAATGTTTAAGTGAAGCGGTGGTGACTGTTGCCAGTGTAAATTTAACAAAAATGAAGCCAGTCTCAATACCGGATGAAATCAAACAGGCTTTTCAGAAAGTATAAATTTTTCGTATTTTTAATTTGGAGTTTAACTAAATGCCAACTGAATTTAATTTAGTTTCATTGTTTATGGAAGCAAGCATCGTTGTTAAGATTGTTATCTTTATTTTGATGTTGTTTTCCGTTTTATCTTGGGCTGTTATTATTCAACGTAGTCGTATTTTGAGCAAAGCAAAGAAAGATTCTCAAGCTTTTGAAGATCGTTTTTGGTCAGGTGAAGATTTACACCGCCTACACGAAGGTTTAGAAAATCGTCGTGAAGGTTTAAGTGGTTCTGAACAAATCTTCTATGTCGGTTTCAAAGAATTTAACCGGCTACGTCACGCAAATCCGGATTCACCGGAATCGATTATTCAAGGCTCTACTCGTGCAATGAATCTGGCTTTGAATCGTGAGGTAGAAGGATTTGAGAACTATATTCCGTTTTTAGGCACAGTCGGTTCTATCAGCCCGTATATTGGTTTATTCGGTACGGTATGGGGAATCATGCACTCATTTATGGGGCTAAGTGCGGTTAAACAAGCAACTTTACAATCAGTAGCTCCGGGGATTGCCGAAGCATTAATTGCAACCGCCATCGGCTTATTTGCAGCAATTCCGGCAGTAATGGCATATAACCGTTTGAATTTACAAGTCGGTAAATTAGAACAGAGTTATGTGAACTTTATTGATGAATTTACAACGATTTTACACCGTCAGGTTTTTGCCAAAAAATAGGTTTGTGTCGCTATGTTCGGTAGATTGTACTGCCGAAAGAGCTGGTATCCCAATTGCAATTTTTGCAAATTATGGCTCGTAACTGACCGCTTGTAATCGGATTATTGATGGGATTCGTCCCTTATACAGAATAGAAAGAGGAAAATATGTCTTACCGTCGTCGTAAACGTAATGACATTAAATCTGAAATTAATATCGTCCCGTTTTTGGACGTATTGTTAGTGCTTTTACTGATTTTCATGGCAACAGCGCCGATTATTAGTCAAAGTGTTGAAGTAGATTTACCGGAAGATCGTCATAGTCAATCGGTTTCTAATGAAGATAAAGTTCCTGTGATTTTAGAAATTTCAGGTATTGGATTATATAAATTGAAAATCGATGGGAATTACGTCCAAGCCAATCAACAAGATGTTCTTTCGGAGCTAGAAGTTGTCACATACGCCAATGATGCTTTTCAAAAGGATAATAATACGTTATTTCTTGTTGCGGGCGCTAAAGATGTACCTTATGAAGAAGTGATGAAAGGCATTTCATTGTTAAAAGATGCAGGGATCAAATCGGTTGGTTTAATGACTGCAGGTAAATAGTCAGCAAGGATAATGTGTGAAATCTAAAAACGATAGACTA
The DNA here is from genome assembly GCF_041814905.1 of Glaesserella sp. Lineage (NCBI taxonomy): Bacteria > Pseudomonadati > Pseudomonadota > Gammaproteobacteria > Pasteurellales > Pasteurellaceae > Glaesserella > Glaesserella sp. Next base: position 40,467 of record NZ_JBGXYA010000040.1, read on the forward strand.
GAACTGGCAGTTATTGTTTCAATTCTATTGCACTTGTTGTTAATCGGATTGTTGGTGCTGGGTTCTCTGTTTACAAATATGATTCAACCGGCAGCGGGCGGCAGCGGTGGTGACAGTGATGCTATAGATGCTGTTATGGTCGATACCGGTCAGGTGTCTGCCGAGTATGGTCGTTTACAAGCGCAAAAACAGGGTGTTCAAGCTAAAGTTGAGCAAAAAGAAGAGCCTAAAAAGGAAGTCGTGGAAGATAAACCAACTCCGGAAGAGGAAAAGATTGTTCAACAGCAAGAAAGAGAGAAAGCGATTGCATTAGCTGAGCAAAAAAAACAAGAAGAAGCACGTTTAAAAGAAGAACAACGTAAGCAAGAGCAATTAAAACAAGCCTTGTTAAAACAAGAACAACAGAAAAAAGAGGAAGAAGCAACTCGTCTAAAAGCTGCGGAAGCAGCCAAATTAAAGGCAGAAGCTGAAGCTAAACGTTTAGAAGCCGCCGCAAAGCAAGCAGAGGAAGAACGTAAAGCCAAAGAAGCGGAAAAACAGAAGAAACTGGAAGAACAGCAGAAATTAAAAGCAGAACAAGAGGCAAAAGCTAAGGCAGAGGCTGAAGCAAAAGCGAAAGCAGAGAAGGAAGTCAAAGAAAAGGCAGCAGCGGAAGCTAAGGCTAAAGCTGAGGCAGAGGCTAAAGCGAAAGCTGAAAAAGAAGCGAAAGAAAAAGCGGCAGCTGATGCGAAAGCGAAGGCAGAAAAAGAAGCGAAAGCGAAGGCCGCTGCAGAAGCGAAGGCTAAGGATGCCGCTAGAGCGCAGCAATTGTTAGACGGTGGTGATATCGGTGGTGGTACAAGTGCCGGAGGTAACCAAAATAAAGCAGGTTCACAAGGAACCGGTAATGCAAAAAGCGTTGGGGATGGTACCGGATTAGATGATCGTGGTTATGAGAATCTGATTAAACGGAAATTGGCGCGTTTTTATCGTGTTGAAGATAGTTTCAGAGGAAGAGAGTGCCGAGTGAAACTATTTATCGAACGCGATGGTCGAATTTCCAATTATCAAGTTATGTCCGGACCGGAAGATATTTGTCGTGCGGCATCAAGTGCTATCACCTCTGCAAGAGATGTACCAAGGGCGTCAACAGATGAAATTTATAATAAATATAAATCTCCTGTTATTCGTTTTAGTTTAAGAGTTCAATAAAACACATAGAGGGTAATGAATGAAATTTAAAATTCATTTTAAAAGTATCTTAGCAATATCAGCACTATTTCTAAGCACTTTTGTTCGAGCAGATGCAGATGTTGTTATTTCTGTTGATGAAGGTGTTAGCTCTGCACAACCTATTGCTGTTGTACCGTTTAAAACAACGGGCGGGGTACCGGCAGATGTTGCACAAATTATTTCGGATGATTTACGCAATAGTGGTAAATTCAGCCCGATTCCGGTAGCGAGAATGAAAGAGCAACCGGGGTCTGTTGGTGAAGTTAATTCGCAAAATTGGACGGATTTAGGTGTTGATACGATTGTTGTAGGGCAGGTCTCGCCGGCCGCAGGTGGTTTTAATATTGCTTATCAGCTTGTTGATACGTTAAGTACGCCGGCGACGGTTTTAACCCAAGGATCATTTAACGTTTCTGCAGCTCAAATTCGTTTAGGTGCACACACTGTCAGTGACCAAGTATTCGAAAAATTAACACAGATCCGAGGAGCTTTCAGAACTAAAATCGCTTATGTTGTTCAAAGAGGAGTATCTTCTTATCAATTACGAGTGTCGGATTATGATGGATTTAACGCATTTACTGTGGTAAACAGTAAAGAACCACTGATGTCACCGGAATGGTCTCCGGACGGTTCAAAACTAGCATACGTTACCTTTGAGAATAAAAAATCACAAGTGGTTGTTCACGATTTACGTTCAGGTAGCCGCAAAGTAGTCGGTTCTTTAAAAGGTCATAATGGCGCACCTTCATTCTCGCCGGATGGCTCGAGAATTGCATTTGCATCAGGTCAAGACGGTTTATTAAATATTTATGTGACAGGTGTAGGTGGCGGTACACCTAAACAATTAACAAGCGGTGCAGGTAATAATACCGAACCTAGTTGGTCTCCGGATGGTAGTACAATTTTATTTACCTCCGACCGAGCAGGTACGCCGCAAGTATATCAGATGGGTTCATCTGGGGGTGGCGCAAGCCTTGTAGGTGGTAACGGTAGTGGTAAAATTTCCTCAGATGGCAAAAATTTAATCATGGTTTCGGGTGATAAGATTGTAAGACGTGATTTAGCTTCAGGTAGCACGGAAGTTTTAAGTTCAACGTTTTTAGACGAGAGTCCGAGCATTTCACCAAATGGCACTATGATTATCTATAGCTCTACCAAAGGTGTGAGTAAAGTGCTACAATTAGTCTCTGCAGATGGCCGTTTCAAAGCTAATTTGCCGGGAGCAGGTGGTCAATATAAATTTCCTGCTTGGTCACCGTATTTGACTAAACAATAATTCTTTTTGGAGAAAACAATGAAAAAACTAGCTAAAGTCTTAATGATCGCAGCTCCAGCTTTCGTTTTAGCTGCATGTAGCAGCTCTAGCGATAACGCTAATGCAAACGCAGCAGGTGTAAACGGCCAAACATTTGGTGGTTTATCTGTTCAAGATTTACAAACTCGTTACAACACTGTGTACTTTGGTTTCGACCGTTATGCAGTTGAAGGCGAATACCAACAGCTTTTAGATGCGCATGCAGCATACTTAGTATCTTCTAAGGGTAAAGTAACTGTTGCAGGTCACGCTGACGAGCGCGGTACTCCAGAGTACAACATCGCATTAGGTCAACGTCGTGCAGATGCAGTGCAAAGCTACTTAGCAGCTAAAGGTGCTACAAACGTAGCAACAGTTTCTTACGGTGAAGAGAAACCGGCTGTATTAGGTCATACAGAAGCTGACTATGCGAAAAACCGTCGCGCAGTATTAGAGTACTAATTCTGATTTAGACTTTATGCCATAAAGCCTCGAGATTTCTCGAGGCTTTATTTTTTACAGCATGAAATCTGTTTATCGACAGAGTATTCAATTACTTAATTATTTTTTAAGGTTTTTCCGTTAAAATAATGCATATTTAGATCGGTAATAGAAGGGTAAAAGTAGAAAATGCAATTTATTGGTAAAATTATTGGTTTTATCTTAGGGTATAAATTATTCGGCGGTTTTTGGGGCGGATTTTTAGGGTTGTTAATCGGTCATTGGGGAGACAAGAAACTGTATGAATTAGGCAGTGTTTCTTCAACCGTTTTCGGCAAACCGTTAACCCGTCAATCGCTGTTTATGCAAACTACCTTTGCAGTATTAGGGCATGTTTCAAAAGCTAAAGGTAGAGTAACGGAAAATGATATCCAGCTTGCTCGTCAGTTAATGACGAATATGAGACTTGATACGGCAAATCAACAATTAGCACAAAAAGCGTTTAATTTAGGTAAAGAGCCACATTTCCCATTACGTCAAGTGATACACGAATTTCGTGAAGCTTGTGGTCAGCGCAGCGATTTATTACGCTTTTTTGTTGAAGTTCAGATGCAAGCGGCATTATACGACGGGCAATTAGACAGTAATGAGCAACAGATTTTATTTACCATTGCAGAAACGCTTGGAATGTCTCGTTTCCAATTTGAGCAAATGATTGCGATGGTTGCGGCGGCACAGCGTTTCCGTTCCGGTTATTACCAACAACAAGGTTCTTACCAGCAACAAGGATCTTACCAAGGCGGCTATCGCGGTGGTTATCAACAGCACTCCGGCGGTCCGACCTTGGACGATGCTTATAAAGTGTTGGGCGTTATCGCATCGGATGATCAAAATACCGTAAAACGAGCTTACCGTAAGCTAATGAACGAACATCATCCGGATAAATTGGTTGCGAAAGGATTACCGCCGGAAATGATGGAAGTGGCTAAAGAAAAAGCTCAACAAATTCAAGCCGCGTATGATTTAATTTGTAAAGTAAAAGGATGGAAATAATGGAACGACGCTCACACATTGTGCCGCTTTTTCTTGCGATTGTGATTATTGTAATTTCTATTTGGTCAGGATTAGCACCGACGGATCGCGCCGTATGGTATGCGGAGGTGGCGCCGATTTTTATTATTTTTGCTTTATTGTTATTCACTTATCCGAAATTTCAATTCAGCGGATTCGCTTATTTTTTAATGTCTTTGTGGATGATCATGCATTTAATCGGCGCAAAATATACTTTTGCAAATGTTCCTTTTGAATGGGCGAATCAGTTCCTTACTCCCATTTTAGGCGAAGATCGCAACCATTATGACCGCGTAGCGCATTATATTATCGGTTTTTATAGTTTTCCGATGGCAGAATGGCTGTTACGTAAGCGTAAATGCGGTATGGGAGTCGCTTTCTTTTTCTCATTATTTTTCATCATGTCGGTAGCGGCAGCCTATGAGATTATTGAGTGGCAATATGCGGTAATTGAAGGCGGGAATGCAGGTGTTGAATTTTTAGGTTCTCAAGGCGATATTTGGGATGCGCAAAAAGATATGTTGGCGGATACGCTCGGTGCATTGACGGCACTGGTGATTTATCTAATCGTTCGACCTGATTTACGTTTACGCAGTGTTTATTAACAAGCGGTCGGCATTCGTGGAAAATTTACCAAAACGCGTTATTTTAGCGCCGATGCAAGGCGTATTGGATCCTTTTGTGCGCCAATTATTAACCTCGGTGAATGAGTATGATCTCTGCATTACGGAATTTGTACGTGTAGTCGATCAAAAATTACCTAAAAAAACGTTTTACCGCCTTTGTCCCGAATTACATCACCAAGGTTACACGCCTTCAGGTACACCGGTTCGAGTGCAGATTTTGGGGCAACATCCTCAATGGTTGGCGGAAAATGCCGCGCTAGCCGTAGAACTCGGTTCCCATGGAGTTGATTTAAATTGCGGTTGCCCGTCCAAAACGGTGAATGGCAGTAACGGGGGCGCGATGCTATTGAAACAGCCGGAACTGATCTATCAAGCAACCAAAGCAATGCGTGAAGCAGTGCCGGCTGAACAGCCAGTTTCTGTAAAAATCCGTTTAGGTTGGGATTCAGCCGACCACAGTTTAGAAATTGCGGATGCGGTACAACAAGGCGGAGCAACGGAAATCGCCGTTCACGGCAGAACCAAAACAGATGGTTATCGAGCCGAACGAATCAATTGGCAGGCAATCAATGCAATTCAGAAACGATTGACAATTCCGGTCATTGCAAACGGGGAAATCAGCGATTTTGAATCTGCAAAAAAATGTGTGGAAACGACCGCTTGTTACGACGTAATGATTGGGCGCGGTGCGTTAAGTATTCCGAACTTAAGCCGTGTGGTGAAATATAATGTTACTAAAATGGCGTGGCAGCAAGTGCTTCAATTGCTGTATCAATATGTAAATATCGAAAATGAATTCGATACTGGATTTTATCATGTTGCACGAATCAAGCAGTGGTTACGCTATTTGGATAAAGCATATCCGGAAGCCGTTGAATTATTTGAGATATTAAAAACTGAACACGGTTATGACGGTCTAAAAAGGCATATTACTGACGCTGCCTGTGCTGCCGAAACAGCAAGGAAATAATATGGAAAAACGTATATTTACTGAAGAAGAGACAATGTCAACCATTTATCATCAGCCTAAGCAAGAGTTTGTGGATGCGGATGTGATAGTCGACGAGGATCCACAAGAAATCAAAGCGGAATTAATTATCGAGGAGAGTCTTAAACCATCCCGTTTTGGGATTCGCTTATTGCTTGGCGCTTTGGCTCTGTTCGGTGTGGCAACCATTGCCCAATCGATTCAGTGGTTGATTGATACTTGGCAAGCCAATCAATGGATCTATTTTGCTTTTGCCGTTGCTTTTTTCGGTTTGAGTATGGCGGGAGTCGGGGCAATGATTTCAGAGTGGCGGAAGTTACGCTGGCTGCGTAAACATCATCAAATGCAGCAAGCCAGCCAACAATTATTGCTTGATAACCAACTTACAAGCGGTGAGAAAGCGACAACATTTTGCAAATCGGTGGTGGACGGTTTAGCAAAAACGCCGATGATTCAACAGGCGGAACAGCGTTGGTTAAGCCAGTTGGACGAAGCCTATAACGGCAAAGAGGTGCTTTATCTGTTTAGCCAAAATGTGCTTTCGCCGTTAGACAGTCAAGTGAAAAAGCTGATCAGTAAAAGCGCTTCGGGAAATGCGCTGATTGTGGCGGTCAGCCCGCTTGCCGTCGTGGATATTTTAATGGTTGCATGGCGTAATATTTCGTTAGTTAATCATATTACCCGCGCCTACGGAATGGAATTAGGTTATATTAGCCGTTTAAAATTATTCAAAATGGTATTGACCAACATGGTGTTTGCCGGTGCGACAGAAATTGTCAGTGATGTCGGAATGGATTTTTTCTCACAAAATTTAACGGCTAAGTTATCGCTACGTGCCGCACAAGGTATCGGTGTAGGGTTATTAACCGCAAGGCTGGGCATTAAAGCAATGGAATTTTGCCGTCCGGTAGCTTTTCAAGCCAATGAACGACCAAAACTTTCCGTTGTCAGACAGGAGTTGCTCGGGGTAATTAAAACGACCCTGTTTACAAAAACTACGGAAAAAGAGAGCGAAAAAGTTCGCTGAATTTCAGGTTTGTGGTATATTTCGTCGCCCGATTCGGGAATCAATATCAGAGGATTATGTATTATGAAAAAGTGGATTGTTATTATTTTAATTGCAATCGTTGTCGGTTTAGGCGGCTTAACTTTAACCAGCTATAACAGTTTGGTGAAAGCCGAGGAAGATATTAAATCGGTATGGGGCAATGTGGAATCTGCCTATCAACGCCGTGCAGATTTAATTCCAAACTTAGTGAATACGGTAAAAGGTCAAGCCAATTTTGAACAAGAAACCTTGACCAAGGTCATCGAAGCGCGTGCAAAAGCAACGCAAACGACCATCGACCCGACAAATGCGACCGAAGAACAGATGGCACAATTTCAACAAGCACAGCAAGGGTTGAATTCGGCGCTTTCACGTTTACTGGTGAGCGTAGAGAAATATCCGGAATTAAAAGCACACGAAGGTTTTTTAAATCTTCAAGCACAAATTGAAGGAACGGAAAACCGTATTAATCTTGAGCGTAACAATTACAATGAAGCCGTGAAAGAGTACAACAAGCAGGTACGTCAAATCCCGACAAAATTTGCGGCGGTTATTCTTGGTTTTAAAGCGAAGCCTCAATTCACATCAGAAGCTGGCGCAGACAAAGCTCCGGTCGTTAATTTCAATTAATGATCAAACAAGCGGTCGGAAATCGCCTGCAATTTGCAAAAAAGGACGACAATCGGACCGCTTGTTTCAATCGTTTTCATGAAATGGAGGAATAATGGGATTATTCTCGATATTCGAACGTAAATTGCCTCTCGATACACAAAAGATCGAAGAGGCAATTTCGCATTTGGAAACAAAAACCTCCGCAGAAATGCGCGTGGTGGTGGAACGCAAAGCGAAAAACGTGACATCCGCAATCGAACGGGCAAAAGCGTTATTTGAAGAACTTGATATGTACCAAACCGCAGAACGTAATGGTGTGTTACTCTATCTTGCATTCAAACCGCATTATATTGCTGTGATTGGCGATGAAGGTATTCATCAAAAAGTGGGAGAGGAATTCTGGCAATCTATCTATGATTCGATGAAAACGAAATGCCAACAAGGCGAGTATACTCAAGCGATTTGCGATGGCATTGAGCAAGTGGAAGTTGTATTAGCACAGCATTTTCCGCTTTCACCAAACGATAGTAACGAATTATCGAATGAGGTGATCATCAAATGATGAAACGTATTTACTCGACTTGGCTGATTTTTTTATTTGGCTTTCTCAGTTTATCTGTATGGGCGAATTATCCGGATGTACCTAAGTCTTTTCGGTATGTTTCGGATTTTACGCAAACCTTAAGCCAACAAGATAAGCAAACATTAGAAAGTGCATTAATTGATTATGCCCAAAAAACAAGTTCGCAAATTGCAGTGGTCATCGTGGCGACAACCAATGGTGAAGCGATTTCTACTTATACCCATACTTTATTCAATCGATGGGGAATCGGGCGTGAAAAAGAAGACAACGGTGTTTTGTTATTGATTGCGAAAAACGATCGAAAACTGTTTATTGCAACCGGGCGCGGTTTGGAAGGGGCATTACCGGATGCGATAGCTTCTTCGATTATCCGTAATGATATCACTCCATATTTTAAACAGGATCAGTATGCACAAGGCATAGCTAAAGGGCTTTCATCCATTATTGCGGCAACGCAAGGGGAATATGCTCCGGCGCCTGTAGAAAATGATGAAAATACTATGGAAGATTTTGAAATCTTTTTAATTGCCGCCGTAGCTATTTTTATTGTTTTCTCAGCAGTGAGCCGAGGTGGTGATACTTATATCAGCCCTAGCACTGCTGACCGAATTATTCGTACAACAGCGGGCGCTATGCGCAGAGGGCGATCCGGCAGTGGTTTCGGTGGCGGATTTGGTGGCGGTAGCCGTGGTGGCTTCGGTGGAGGAAGCGGTGGAGGCTTCGGCGGAGGTAGTACCGGAGGTGGCGGTGCCGGTGGAAGCTGGTAACGCGCTTTTCTTGTCATCAAATAAAAAACCTAAGAGTATTCTCTTAGGTTTTTTGTCATTTTGAGTTGATTGAATTACTTCGTTCCGAAGATTTTGTCACCTGCGTCACCTAGACCCGGAATGATATAACCGTTTTCATTTAAATGGCTGTCAATGGCTGCAGTATAAAGTTCAATATCAGGATGAGCGGCTTCTAAGGCTTTAAGCCCTTCCGGAGCTGCAACAAGCACTAATACTTTGATATGTTTACAGCCGGCAGCTTTTAATAAATCAATGGTGGCGATCATGGAACCGCCTGTCGCTAACATCGGATCGACAATGATTGCCAAGCGGTCTTGCACATCGTTAGCCAATTTTTGGAAATAAGGTACAGGCTCTAAGGTTTCTTCATTACGATAGATGCCGACAACACTGATTCGTGCGCTTGGGATATGTTCAAGTACACCGTCCATCATACCTAAGCCAGCACGTAAAATCGGGACAACAGTGACTTTTTTACCCTTGATGCGATCAATTTCTACCGGACCATTCCAACCTTCGATAGTGACTTTCTCTGTCTCTAAATCCGATGTGGCTTCATAGGTTAGCAGACTGCCCACTTCAGTGGCTAAAGCGCGGAAATCTTTAGTGCTGATATCACCGGCTCGCATTAAACCGACTTTATGTTTAACCAGCGGGTGTTTAACTTCAGTAATTTTCATCTCAATCTCCTGTTATCTGTAAAACCGCATTATTTTAGCAGAAATCTGAGCCTATAGCTTAATTTAGATCAGACAATAGCTCCCAAAATGCACAAATAATCGGTTCTTGCAAACGGCGTTGTTGAACACAAATACCCAGTTCAAACGGTGTGATTGGCTGTGGTAAATGTAGATAAGAAACTTGGTTTCGAACCGGACTATGTTGTACAACAACATCCGGCAACAGTGCAATTCCACAACCAAGTGCTACCATCGGTACAATGGCTTCGTGTCCCTCTACTGTGGCGTAAATTTTCGGCTCTTTTATTTTTTGTAATTTAAACCATTGATCTATCCGCTTGCGGGCAGGGCCTTCAACAGGTAATACGAACGGCATACTTTTCCAGTCGATCGGTGATTTTTGCAACAACTGCGTAGCCGTACAGGCAATTCGAGGAGCAATTAATGTGAGAGTGATATCATCAATATAGTGAAAGACGATATTGTTCGGGAGTGGTTCAGGCTTGCCGGTGAGTGAGAGATCTGCTTGCATCGATTGTACATTTTGTAGGGCTTTTGCTGGATCACCGGTACTTAATTTGATCTCCACTTTTGGATAACGTTTACGAAATTGTTCTAATACGCGAGGTAAGTGGCTATAAGCGGCAGTTACCGAACAAAATAATTTTAGTTCGCCTTCCAATTCTGTTTGATCAGGAGAAAATTGTTGTTGTAATTGTTGCCACTCTTTCCAACTCTGTTCGGCAAAATGTAAAAAACGTTCACCGGCATCTGTTAGTAATACTTGGCGATTATCTCGCAAAAATAGTGGTTGCCCGATTTCTTGTTCCATACGCTGAATATGACGTGACAGAGTAGAAGCGCTCATATGATTTTGTTCAGCAGTTCGGATAAAACTGTGAGTCTGAGCAATATCAAGAAAAAGTTTTAGGCTTTGGAATTCCATATTTCACCTAAAAAGTCAGAGTTAATTTCATTGATGTTCTGTTTAAAACGAATAATGTGGCATTCATTTTCTGTGGTAGGTTTCCAATTTATCCAGTTTTCAAGATTATCCTGATACAGACCAATGATTTTTTTGTTGAAACCGGAGGCAATATGCACAATCGCCGTATCCGGAGAAATGACCCATTCCGCTTTTTTGATTAACTCAATGCTGTCATAGATTGAAGTTGTTTGTGCATAAAGAAATACATTGTGAAATTGAGTGGATAATTCGGCTAGCAGTGGTGTCACTTCAGGGTATGTCAACAGCACAAATTGCTTGTGCGGATAGTGCTGATTAACATAACTGAGGAATGCTTGAATGTTTTCTCTATGGAATTTTCGTGAGTTTGCCGCACCAAAAAAGTTGACTGCCACAAAGTTATCAAGATGATTTTCTACTAAAAAATGCCCCACATTCACAACACTTTCCGTTTGTGACGGGATATCATAACGAGTATCGATATTTTCAAACCCACATTTTTCTAATGCGATACGATAAACATCTCTAAAATGGAGCTCTCCCTCAATGTTCAAGTTAAAAATTTTATATTGGGATTTTTGATAACCAACATAATTTACTGCCTTGATACTACGTAACAATATTAAATCTTTATTACGTAACAAAATGGTAGGATCTATCACAACGTCATATTTCTCGGTTGAGATAGCTTTGCCTGTTTTAATATAGCTACTTAAACTCTTAGGTTTAACTAAGTAAAATTTATCAATATGTGGATTTTGTTTAAATAAGGCGATATTTTTGTGCGAACAGACCACGCCAATTTGAATATTGGGATCGCCTTTTTTAATTTCTCTAAACACAAAAGAACTCACAATGTAGTCCCCAATTTTGCCGTCATGTCTTAAAAACAGAACTTTATGTGGTAATGCAGGTAAATTTTCCATCTTACCGTTATCGATGTCGATAAAGTATTTACCAATATGCAATCGGAGAGTTTGTAATCGCTTTTTAAATCGTTTCATCTTTGTTCGTCGGTAGTAATATCGGTTGATATGGCTGAATATCTAATACATAGCGAATCCAATTTCCAAAGCTATATTTTTGTTTGATATTCGAATCTAGAGAACGATAAGGTTTCTCTAAAAACTCAGGAATTTCATCAAAATTATCATCTAATACAAAAATGTTGTTAGGATGATAGAAGTCATATTTTACGATTTCTTTATTGGTTGTAATCAGTTTTTTATCATGACCTAGCGCTTCAAAGGTTCGGAGAGAAAGGCCTTGATGTTCATCAATAACAAAATCTACTAAGATTTTTGCTTTTCGTGATGCAAGTAAATTTTCAGAAAAAGTCTTAACTTGATTGTGTTCTAATAGTGTAATATTTTTGGGGTATGTTTTTTTACATTCATTAAATTTATTTTTAGGGCATACAACCTGTATATTGATATTTAAATTTGTTTGTTCTGCATAATCAGCAAACTGACATATGATCTTTGTTCGTGAACTATTATGACTACCTAAAAAGTAGAAGTCATATTCAGTAGGTTTTTTTTCTAGATCGTTATCAAAGTAAAAGCTTGTTGCGGGTAAAATATTTTCTGAGATATCCGATGGCTCAAAAGATAAGAAACGATCAAATAAATTAATATAATTATAAATATGTGGGTATCTTTTCATTCCATCCCATTGGTAATTAACTATTTTTCCATTTTTTGTTTTTTCTTTTATAGTCTTAACTAAGTCTACTGAAAAGTTTTGAGCTAAAAAGAATAAAGCGTAATCAAATTGAGTATTTCTATAATTATTATTAATCTTTAATATGAGTTTGCTAGACTGATAATTACATTTTGCCTTTTTTTCTTTTAGGATTTTTTTTCTAAAATGTGTTTTTATTCTTTCCCATATTGAAGGATATTCAAATTTTTCTATTTCTCCATTGTTATCGACTAATTTAACAACATTAAATCCATGATATTCCAAATTGTCTGAAATTAACTTAGATATTCCTAGGTTAGTCGAAATACACAGAATTACTGTTTTTTTATCCACCATTGTTATCCTTGCTTTATCGAGAGGAAAATTTGATAGAATTTAGCTAAATTTTATAGCTTGTTCAAGTAAAAAATTATATTATCAAATCAAATTATATCTTTTAGGGAGAAGATTTGTGAAACGTCTAATCGCCAGATTATTTGGGCGAAGAAGGGGAAATAGATCTCTTGAGCTTCAAAATGTTCGTAGTATTTTGGTAAAACCTATTGGTAATGCTGTTGGAGATAGTATTGTCCATTTAAGGCATATTGCTCAATTGAAGAAAGCATTTCCGCTTGTGAAAATCGGTGTGTTAGTGACTGAAAGAAGCCGTTTAATTTATGAAAATTCAAACGTAGTAGATGTTTTAATTGAAGATAAAGTACATAATTACTTTTTACAAAATTCAAAATGGGACGTTTATTTGGACTTTTTTCCTTCATTTACTACAAAGAGTATCATGCTGGATGCTATATTAAATCCTAAGTATGTTATAAATTTTGGTAAGAGGGATAAGAAATACTATAATTTATCTACAGTAAAAAATTATGACTTTTTTGTAGATGTACCTGAGTTATTACACTTTAAAGATTATTTAATGTATTCACCATTTTCTGAATATATAGATGATTCAATATGTTACGAAATATATATTCCTTCGGAATCTGAAAACAAAGTTAATCATTTTTGGAAGAGAAAAGAAAATATTAAAATTTTGTTAAATCCCCAAGGCAGTACTCGCACTCTTCCTGCAGAAGAACTTTCATTATTATTAGAAAATACAGAAGATAAAGGTTTAGAATTTATTGTTACGAATACAAATAACAGTGAAAAATATTTTGCGCATTTACCTGAAATGAGTAATCTATCCTTATCTCCAAAAACAACGCTATTTGAATATTTTGCTTTAATTAATTCTGCGGATATTGTTATTTCGGTTGATGGTGGAGGTGTTCATGTTGCTTGTGCTTGTGGCAAGCCATTATTAGCTTTTTACTCTAATAATCAATATACATTAAGTAAATGGGCTCCGGCTCCAAAAGAAAATGTAAGCTGTTTGACGCTGGTTGGAAAAAATAGATCAAATGATAATAATGAAACTGCAGGTTTTGATATGAATGAAGCAAAGCAGTGGTTGTATACTCAAATTCATCATTTAAGAAAATGATAGAGATAAAAAAACCTCCACAATTGTGGAGGTTTTTTAGCATCTTTCAAATTATTTTGTGCTTGGAATGCTGAAGCGTTTGTTGAAGCGTTCAACACGACCACCGGTATCAACAACACGTTGTTTACCTGTGTAGAACGGGTGGCAGTTACCACACACGTCTAAGTTTAAATCTTTACCCACAGTTGAACGGGTTTTAATCACATTACCACATGAACAGGTTGCGGTAATTTCTACATATTTAGGGTGAATACCTTGTTTCATTATAGAGAACCTCAAAAGAAGCCATATCGCCACTAGAGCATACTACTCGGCTGTCTAGCACCATATGTATTAACAATACGCCAAGCATATACTTGGCACCAAGAGAGCGTGCATTCTACGTCAATTTTAAATAGGTTTCAACAATTTCAATAATGTGAAGTAGATCACTTTTTAAGGCGATATTTTTCCATTACTTTGTTCAAATAGTGTAGAATATCAAGACTTTTAATGTCAATTTTTCTAGGAGTATCAATAATGGCAGAACGTAAAGAGCTTGCAAATGCAATTCGCTTTTTAAGTATGGACGCAGTACAAAAAGCTAACTCAGGTCACCCGGGTGCACCAATGGGTATGGCGGATATTGCAGAAGTTTTATGGCGCGATTTCCTTTCTCACAATCCAAGCAATCCTGCTTGGGCTAACCGTGACCGTTTCGTATTATCTAACGGACACGGATCCATGTTAATTTATAGCTTGTTGCATTTAACCGGCTATGATCTTTCTATTGAAGATCTTAAACAGTTCCGTCAATTACATTCAAAAACTCCGGGTCACCCTGAATACGGTTATGCACCGGGCGTTGAAACGACAACAGGACCTTTAGGTCAAGGTATCACAAATGCAGTCGGTATGGCGATTGCTGAAAAAACGTTAGCAGCGCAATTTAACCGTGAAGGGTATGAGATTGTCAACCACTATACCTACGCTTTCTTAGGCGATGGTTGTTTAATGGAAGGGATTTCCCACGAAGCTTGTTCATTAGCAGGAACTTTAGGTTTAGGTAAATTAATCGCGTTTTATGATGACAACAATATTTCAATTGATGGTCATGTAGACGGCTGGTTCTCTGATGATACTGCAATGCGTTTTGAGTCTTACGGTTGGCAGGTTATTCGTGGCGTAGATGGACACAATGCGGATGAAATCAAATTTGCGATTGAAAATGCTCAAGCAGAAAAAGATCGCCCAACCTTAATTATCTGTAAAACTATCATCGGTTATGGTTCTCCAAATAAATCAAATTCTCATGATAGCCACGGTGCGCCGCTAGGTAATGAAGAAATTGCATTAACTCGTCAAAATTTAAATTGGAATTATGGACCTTTTGAAATTCCTAGCGAAATTTATGCTGAATGGGATGCGAAAGCAAAAGGTCAAATTTCAGAAAAAGAATGGAATGCTAAATTTGCCGCTTATGAAGTGACTTATCCTGAATTAGCGGCAGAATTCAAACGTCGTGTTGCGGGCGAATTACCGGCAAACTGGGCAGCTGAATCTCAAGCTTTTATTGAGAAATTACAAGCAAATCCGGCAACAATTGCAAGCCGTAAAGCATCGCAAAATGCAATAGAAGCTTATGCACACATTCTTCCGGAATTCTTAGGCGGCTCTGCTGATTTGGCAAGTTCTAACTTAACTTTATGGTCAGGTTCTAAACCAATTCGTGCGGATATCAATGTAGACGGTAACTACATTAACTACGGCGTACGTGAATTCGGTATGTCGGCAATAATGAACGGTATTGCGTTACACGGCGGTTTTATTCCATACGGTGCGACATTTTTAATGTTCATGGAATATGCGCACAATGCAGTACGTATGGCGGCGTTAATGAAACAGCGTGTCCTATTTGTGTATACCCACGATTCTATCGGTTTAGGTGAAGATGGCCCGACCCACCAACCGGTCGAACAGACTGCGGCATTACGTTTAATTCCGAATCTTCAAACATGGAGACCGTGCGACCAAGTCGAATCTGCGGTAGCGTGGAAAGCGGCAGTTGAACGTAAAGATGGTCCGAGTGCCTTAATCTTCACTCGTCAAAACCTGGCTCAAATGGAACGTACCCCAGAACAACTTGCCAACGTGGCTCGTGGTGGTTATATCCTACGTCAATGCTGTGAAAAAGGCGATTGCCCGGATTTAATCTTAATCGCAACCGGTTCGGAAGTAGAGTTAGCGATGAAAGCGGCGGATGTATTGAGTGCCGAAGGGCATAAAGTGCGTGTGGTTTCCATGCCAAGCACTAATGTGTTTGACGCACAAGATGCTGCTTATCGTGAAGCGGTATTGCCAAGCTCTGTGACTAAACGCGTTGCGATTGAAGCAGGTATTGCAGACTTCTGGTATAAATATGTCGGTTTAGAAGGTCGTATCGTTGGTATGAATAGCTTCGGCGAATCAGCACCGGCAGGCGAATTATTCAAGCTATTCGGCTTCACCGTAGATAATGTTGTGGCGAAAGCGAAAGAAATTCTTTAATCACTTAAGATAAAATAAAGGCAGGATTTTCCTGCCTTTTCTTTTGCTTGATATTTATGGTTTTTAGGAAATTTTTTGTAAATTATTCGTCGAAAGTGACCGCTTGTCAGCTATTCGTTTTCATCGTCAATAAGTTCATCAGCACTTGAATCCGCTATTTCCGGAGGATTATCGCATAACCAATTTGCCAAACGGGCGTAATCGGCAAGTGATAAGTTTTCGGCACGAGCATTTAAGTCAATTCCTAATGCTTCAAGTTGTTCCGGGCTAAATAGTGTAGACAAGGCATTGCGCAAAGTTTTGCGACGCTGGTTAAATGCGTGAGTTGTTACGCGGTTTAACCAATAAATATCTTTAACCGGATACGGAAGTGCTTTATGCGGCACTAAACGTACGACCGCAGAATCTACTTTGGGCGCAGGCTTAAACGCTGTTGGCGGAACTTCCAAAACCGGCATAACTTGGCAATAATACTGCGCCATAATGGTTAATCGCCCGTAGGCTTTACTGTTCGGTGCGGCACAAAGTCGTTTAACGACCTCTTTTTGCAACATAAAGTGCATATCCTGAATTAAGTCGTGAAACTTAAACAGATGGAACATCAATGGCGTTGAAATATTGTAAGGCAGGTTGCCGAATACGCGTACTTTCTGGTGTTCGTTAAAGTTGAGACCGGTGAAATAGTCACGAAAATTAAAACGCAGCGCATCTTGTTCAATAATGGTCAGCTTACTATGTAAAAACGGGTGATGACGCAAGCGTTCGGCTAAGTCGCGGTCTAACTCTATGACAGTCAGCTTATCGACTAATTCACCGACCGGTTCGGTTAGTGCGCCTAATCCGGGGCCGATTTCTAACAAAAATTGCCCGTTTTGCGGGTGAATTGCCGCGACAATATTATGGATCACGTTTTGGTCGTGTAAAAAGTTTTGACCAAAACGTTTGCGGGCGGTATGCCCTAAATGTTTTTTTGAATTTGAACTCATTCGATTCCTTACAAGCGGTCACTTTCCCGCTGTTTTTTGCAAATTTGATAAAACAAAGAACCTCGCACGGGCGAGGTTCTTAAAAATAAGCGTATTCTACTAGTTTATGTATTTAATTTCAGCACGATTTTTCAAAGCTTTTACCCAGTCTTTGGATGCCGCTTGTGCCTGCTTATCGACTAATTGTTCATAAGCTTTTTGTAAATAGGCATCTTCGGTTCGATCTCCCTCGCGGGTATCGGTTACTTTCAGAATATGCCAACCGAATTGCGATTTAAATGGGGCGGAAATTACGCCCGTTTTGCTCTGTTTTGCTACTTTAGCAAAGGCAGGATCATACGCGTCTAAGAAGTTCCAGCCTAAATCACCGCCGTCAGCGCCTGAAGCATAGTCAAGCGAGTTTACTTTTGCTGCGTCTTCAAAGGTGGTTTTTCCTGCTTTGATATCCGCCACAATAGCGTTTAATTTGGCTTTGGCTTGAGCGTCGTTTAGTACAGGGTTGGTTTTAATCAAAATATGGCTGATTCTGTGTTCTGTACCGGTTATCGCTTTTAATGTGCCGCTCGCTTTCGCTTTTTCTTGCAACTGTTTGGCTAAATCATGGACTTCTTTCGGTTCTACCTGAATCGATTGACCGATTGCTTGATTGCGTACTTGTTCCATCATAATTTGATGAGCGATTTGTTGGCGGTATTGATTTAATGTAATACGTTGCGAATCAAGATAATCAAGTAATTGACCATAGGTAATGCCGTTTTGAACGGCAATATCTTCAATAATTTGGTCGACATAAGCATAGTCTACTTTTACGCCGGATTCTTGGATTGCACGTTGTACCAAATAATCATCAATCACACTTTCTAATGCGGCTCGGCGATTGGCTTCGGTATTGGCTTTTTTACCCAGTGCTTTTGCTACTTGGCTTTGCATAATCGGATAGCCGTCAACAGTCGCAACGACGCGTTCTTCTGCTTTTGCCCCCAGTGAAACAGCAAAAAGAGTACATGCGGTAAGTAATAATGATTTTACTTTAGTAAACTTCATTTTTTATTCCTATAACGGTAATTAACTTGGATTAAAGTGTTAATACTTTTATTTTAAGCTGAGAGCCACTCGGACTCTCGGTGATTTCTAACATAACGTTGCTTAGAATCAAATTTTATTAAAAGGTTCAGAGTGATTGAATTTTCTTGATCACATTGGTTGTAGAGCAACCGTTTTCAAAATTCAATACACGAACTTCGCCACCGTTTTCCCAAACTTCTTGACTACCGGCGATCTCCTCCGGTTTATAGTCTCCGCCTTTTACAAGGAGATCCGGTAAAATCTCACCAATCAGTCTTTGTGGCGTATCTTCTTCAAATGGCACAACCCAATCGACGGACGCTAATCCGGCAAGTACTGCCATACGAGCATCAAGATCGTTAATCGGACGGGATTCCCCTTTCAAACGTTTGACGGAATCATCGGTGTTGACCGCGACAATCAGGCGATCGCCGAGTTTGCGTGCATTTTCCAGATAGGATACGTGCCCCGGGTGTAAAATATCAAAACAGCCGTTGGTCATCACGATACGCTCACCGCGCTGTTTAGCTTGTTTTACAATGGTTTTTAAAAGTTCTTCGGGAATAACGCCAAAACCGGTTTCGGTACGCTGATGAATCGCTTGCTCTAATTCACTTGGAGTGACGGTGGATGTACCCAATTTGCCGACAACGATGCCCGCGGCGGCATTGGCTAAATAACAAGCTTCTTCAAGAGGGCGACCATCAGCAATCGCGGTTGCCAACACACTGATTACTGTATCTCCTGCACCGGTGACATCATAAACTTCTTTCGCTTGAGTCGCTAAATGGAATACAGGCTGATTCGGGCGTAATAACGTCATTCCTTTTTCAGAACGGGTGACTAATAAGGCAGATAAATCATAATCTGCAATCATTTTTAACCCTTTAGCCGTGATATCTTCATCGTCTTTGCAAACACCGGCAACAGCCTCAAATTCCGACATATTCGGTGTCAGTAATGTTGCGCCACGGTAGCGTTCAAAATCGGTTCCTTTCGGGTCGATCAAAACCGGAATGTTTGCTTTACGGGCGATTTGAATCATTTGTTGTACGGAATTTAATGTGCCTTTGCCGTAGTCAGACAAAATTAATGCGCCATAGGAGGCAATTTCTGCTTCTAACTTCACGAGCAGCGCTTGGCTGTCCACATTATGAAACCCTTCCTCAAAATCTAAACGTAATAATTGTTGATGGCGGGAAAGAATACGCAATTTAGTAATGGTCGGATGGGTTTCCACAGCAACACAATGGTTTTTAATATTGTGAGAGTTGAGTAATTTATCTAAAGCATTACCGGCATCATCTTGCCCGATTAAACCGTGCAAGGTAACCGGTACGTTTAGGCTGGCAATATTCATTGCTACGTTGGCGGCACCGCCTGCGCGTTCTTCAATATCCTGTACTTTCACCACCGGTACGGGCGCTTCAGGCGAAATGCGGTTTGTTGAGCCGAACCAGTAGCGGTCCAGCATCACATCACCGAGAACAAGCACATTGGCGTGGTTAAATTGAGGAGAATATTGCATCATCATAATGAACCTCTATCTTTTATTTTTCTTAATAAATTTCATTAAACGTTTACGTTTACGTAATTGACCCGGCGTCAGTTTATTTCGTTTACCGGCAAACGGGTTGTTCCCTTCTTGGAATAAAATACGAATCGGTGAACCGATAATTTTTAAACTTTTACGGTAGTAATTTGATAGATAACGTTTGTATGAATCCGGCAGTTTTTCGATTTGGTTACCGTGGATAACAATAATCGGCGGATTATAACCACCCGGATGAGCATATTTCAGTTTTACGCGACGGCCGTTTACCAATGGCGGTTGATGTTCGTCCGTTGCCATTTGTAAAATACGGGTGAGCATCGATGTCGTCATTTTTTTAGTCGCACATTGGTAGGCTTCTTGAATTGAACTAAAAAGGTTTCCTACACCGCTGCCGTGCAACGCGGAAATAAAGTGTACTCTGGCAAAGTCAATAAAATCCAAACGGCGGTCAAGTTCGGATTTGATTTGATCTTTGACATCCTGCGATAAACCGTCCCACTTATTTACCACGATTACTAATGATTTTCCGGCATTTAAAATAAAACCGAGCAGGGAAAGATCTTGATCGGATATTCCGTCTCTGGCATCAATAGTCAATAACACCACATTAGCGTCTTGAATCGCTTGCAATGTTTTGATTACTGAGAATTTTTCTACCGCCAGATGGACTTTGCCGCGCTTACGCACGCCGGCGGTATCGATGATGGTATAATCTTGACCGTCCCGTTCCATTGGGATGTAGATAGAATCGCGGGTGGTTCCCGGCATATCGAATACCACGACCCGCTCTTCACCTAAAATACGGTTGGTTAGGGTGGATTTTCCTACGTTCGGGCGACCGACAATCGCAATTTTGATATTTTTGTCGTCAATCGTGTCATTTTCTTCGTTCAGCGCTTCATCGAGCAGAGCTGTATCTTCTTCATTATCGAAATCGAAATCGCTTTCCCATTCGTCTTGTTCGGTATTTGCAAAATTTTCATCGAAACCGACCGCTTGTTCTTCGAATTTGTCGGCTAAAGGAGCTAAAACTTGTTCCATGAGTTGCGTTACACCTCGACCTTGAGCCGCGGCAATCGCTTCCACGTCGCCTAAACCTAATTGATAGAACTCGGCAATGTGTGAATCGGCATCAATTCCGTCTGTTTTGTTGGCAACCACAACAGTGGTTTTATCGCGTTGGCGTAAATATTGCGCAATGCCGATATCTGCCGGTAATAAGCCGGCTCGGGCATCAACTATAAACAGCACAACGTCCGCTTCATCGATTGCAAGGAGCGATTGCTCCGCCATTTTCTCTTCGACACCTTCTTCTGAACCGTCAATACCGCCGGTATCAATCACAATAAAATCATGCCCGGCAATATTCGCATGGCCGTATTTACGGTCACGGGTTAAGCCGGGAAAGTCAGCGACAAGCGCATCTCGGGTGCGGGTTAAGCGGTTAAATAACGTGGATTTTCCCACGTTCGGTCTGCCCACAAGGGCAACAACAGGAGTCATATAAACCTCAATTATTATTCGATAATTTGCAAGCATTATGCAAAATGGCGACATTATAGCGTAAATTGCGGGAAAGCGGATAAAGTAAAAAAACAAACTCACCGACAAGCGGTGAGTTTTGAAAGAAAATTTGCAAATTATTCTTCGATTTTTAATGCTTGGGAGAAGCTCTGTAGTCCCTTCACGTTACCGTGTTTTGCCATCGCTTGCAGAGCTTGGGTCGGTGCGTGTAGTAATTGGTTGGTAAGTTTGTAGCTCAATTCGTTCAATACTTTTTCACTGTCTTGCCCTTGTTGAATTGCGCTTAATGCTTTTTCAAGCAAATCCAGCCGAATCGATTCGGCGTTTTGGCGATAATGTTTGATCAAATTGCTGGATTGCTGCTGTTTCAACCAAGCAAAAAAGTCTTTCGCCTCTTCATCGACAATTTCTTTTGCTTGCTCGGCCGCTTGCTGACGTTGCGCTAGGTTTTGCTGAATGATATTTTGCAAATCATCTACACTATAAGCATAAACGCTGTCTAATTCACCCGCGGTTTCTTCAATATCGCGCGGTACGGCAATATCAATGAGTAACATGGGATCGAAACGGCGTTGTTTTTGTGCATTTTCAATCATCTCTTTGGTTATCAGTACTTCAGGGCTACCGGTAGAACTTATCACCACATCTGCTTGATTTAACCCCACTTGTAAGGCACTTAAAGAGAGAATTTGAATCGGTGCATTTAGCCGTTCCGCCAACATCTCGGCCCGAATATGGGTACGATTGGCTACCATGATATTTTGGGCACCGTGTTGAATTAAATAACGGGCAACCAGCTCAATCGTTTCGCCGGCTCCGATTAACAAAAAGCGCAATTTATGGAAACTGTCAAAAATTTGGCGGGCTAAACCGCATGCCGCATAAGCAACGGAAACTGCACTGCTGCCAATTTCCGTTTCAGAGCGTACGCGTTTGGCGGCGGCAAAGGTTTTTTGAAACAGACGTGACAGATTCGTGGAGATGTGCCCGCCTTGTGATTGGTAAAAGCTTTCGCTGTCTTGATAAGCCTGTTTAACTTGCCCGAGAATTTGTGGTTCGCCCAAGATTAAGGAATCCAAACCGCACGCAACACGCATTAAATGGCGGGTGGCATCCATATTTTGTTTGAAGTAAAGACATTCGCGCAGTTCGCTCTGTTTTAATTGGTGAATTTGTGCAAACCAATTAAAACAGCGTTCGCGCCAAGCAATATTATCAGGATGATCTTCTTGCGGTGGAATATCCGCTTGATGAAAGTAGAGTTCGGTACGATTGCACGTGGAGAGAATCACAACACTTTCTGCGAGCTGTTGCTGGCTGATTTGCTCAAAAGCAAGTTGACGTTTGTCTTCGACAAACGCCACTTTTTCACGCAAATTGACCGATGCAGTCTTATGATTGATGCCTAACGCTAGAATTGTCATTACTACCCACGAAACAAAAAATAAGGATGATTTGATTCCATCCTCTAAAGTCCGACGCATTCTAATAAATCCGTAAAATCTGTGCAAACAATTGTCATAATAGGTTTGATTTATAACAAACGGCTAACAAAATCATAACGCTTTTTCAGCTAAAGCTGGGTGATTTATCGCCATTGAACCGTGTAAATTTCTGCAAAATGCCAAAATAAACCAAAATTTGGAGTGAATTGAGATATAATACTTCACTTAAAATTTTAAAGTGTCAAATTTGTCAAGATTCCCTTTCTACTTTGTATTCAGGAGGACTTATGGTCGCGATTCGTCGTTCACACCTGCTCGAGCCTAGTAACTTTGAGCTGGCTAGTTGGAGTGCCGCTTTACAAATGTCGCCGATTTCCTTTGAAGAACTGCTGAATGCGTGGCGATACGCTCAAGAAAAGATTGATACGGACCAATTCCATTTAATGTGGTATGGCATTGAAATGGTCGAAATTTTACACGGCTTGAATATGGATGATGATAGCCTTGTTGCCGCATTGCTTTTCCCTCTCGTAAAACAAAATCTTATTGATTTAGCTCAGGTTAAAGAAGGTTTTGGCAATGATGTCAAAAACTTAGTGAAAGGTGTGCTGGAAATGGATTATGTCCGCCAATTAAACTCCAGTAATGCCTCCGATCTGCAAATAGATAATATTCGTCGTATGTTGCTGGCGATGGTAGATGATTTTCGTTGTGTGGTCATTAAGCTTGCCGAACGCATTGTCTATTTACGCGATGTCGACCGCCGTAGTGAAGAAGATTTAGTGCTGGCGGCGAAAGAGTGTTCGCATATTTATGCGCCTTTGGCAAACCGCTTGGGGATCGGACAGTTGAAATGGGAATTGGAAGATTATTGCTTCCGCGCATTGCATCCGAAAGAGTATCGCCAAATTGCCAAATTCGATTTAGCCGAGCGTCGTTTGGATCGCGAAGCCTATATTGCAAAATTCGTCTCGGATCTGACCGCTTGTTTGTCGGAACAATTGGATCAAGTGGAAGTGTACGGCAGACCAAAACATATTTACAGCATTTGGAAAAAAATGCAGAAGAAACATCTCAAATTCGATCAACTGTTTGATGTACGAGCCGTTCGTATACTGGTGCCGAAGCTTGAAGATTGTTATACCGCACTCGGGATTGTTCATACCAAATACAAACATATGCCGGAACATTTTGATGATTATATCGCTAACCCGAAACCGAACGGTTATCAATCGATTCATACGGTCGTGTTGGGGGAAGGCGGTAAAACCATTGAAGTACAAATCCGAACTCAAAAGATGCACGATGATGCCGAACTTGGTGTTGCCGCACACTGGAAATACAAAGAAGGTGCAACGGCAGGGCGTGCCGGTTATGAAGAAAAAATCGTCTGGCTGCGTAAATTGCTCGATTGGCAACAAGATATTGCCGATTCAGGTGATGTAATGGCGGAAATGCGCTCGCAAGTTTTTGATGATCGTGTTTATGTCTTTACACCGAAAGGTGAGGTTGTGGATTTACCGAAAAATGCTACGCCGCTGGATTTTGCCTATTCGATTCATAGTGAAATCGGGCATCGTTGTATCGGAGCAAAGGTTGCGGGACGTATTGTTCCGTTCACTTATATTTTGCAGATGGGCGATCAGGTTGAAATTATCACTCAAAAAAATCCAAATCCGAGTCGTGACTGGCTGAATCCAAACCAAGGCTTCGTGAATACGCCTCGTGCCCGCTCAAAAATTACTGCGTGGTTTAAAAAACTGGACCGTGAGAAAAATATTCCTGTAGGTAAAGAGATGTTAGAAGCTGAAATGGCAAAATATAACTTTACTCAGAAACAGATCGAAGAATTTGCGTTGCCGCGTTATAACCTAAAGCATTTTGATGATCTTTATGCGGCAATCGGTGGCGGAGATATTCGTCTTAACCAATTGATGCATTACCTACAAAGTAAATTAATCAAACCGACCGCAGAACAAGCCGACGAAGCAGTTTTAAAACACGTGGCTCACAAGGCTCAAAATACTCAGAAGCAGAATAAAAGCGGATTCGTGGTGGTCGAAGGCGTCGGCAATTTAATGCACCATATTGCCCGTTGTTGCCAACCTATTCCGGGCGATGAAATTGTTGGCTATATTACTCAAGGAAGAGGCATTTCTATTCACCGAGCCGATTGCGAACAATTGTTCGACTTACAAGCAAGTAGCCCGGAACGGGTAGTCGAAGCTTGGTGGGGGGAAAATTATGCCAGCGGTTTCAGCTTGACTATCCGTGTGATCGCCAACGATCGTAATGGTTTGTTGCGTGATGTAAGCGGTATTATGGCAAACGAAAAAGTGAATGTGTTGGGGGTATCCAGCCGTACCGATACTAAACGTAGCTTGGCAACGATTGATATTGAAATCGAATTAAACAATATTCAGCTGCTACCGAAACTTCTAGCCCGCATTCTTCAACTTGATGATGTGATTGAAGCGAAGCGTTTATCAAATTAATGATATAGGTTCTCTATTAAGTATAAGAGAATAAAAGGAATAATATGAAAAAACTCGTTATCCTCGGTTCAACCGGATCTATTGGTACCAGCACTTTATCCGTGGTGGAACAAAATGCCGATAAATATCAGATCTTCGCCCTTGTCGGTGGGAAAAATGTGGCATTAATGGCAGCGCAATGTGAGAAGTTTCAACCGCCGTTTGCAGCAATGGATGATGAAACTTCAGCCAAGGCGCTGGCAAAGATACTCGCAGAAGACAATATTAAAACCGAAGTCCTTGCCGGTCAAAAAGCAATTTGCGCACTCGCTTCACATCCTGACGTGGATATGGTAATGGCCGCAATTGTTGGGGCAGCAGGTTTGCTTCCTACCTTATCTGCCGTAAAAGCGGGTAAGCAGGTGTTGTTGGCAAACAAAGAGAGTTTGGTTACCTGTGGTCAGATTTTTATTGATGAGGCACGTAAATCCGGTGCGAAATTATTGCCGGTAGATAGTGAACACAATGCAATTTTCCAATCGCTACCACCGGAAGCGCAGAATAAAGTCGGTTTCTGCCCACTTGCTGAACTTGGTGTGAGTAAAATCATTTTAACCGGTTCCGGCGGTCCGTTCCGGATGAAACCGTTAAAAGAATTTGCCGCAATTACGCCGGCACAAGCGGTCGCACATCCGAATTGGTCAATGGGTAAAAAAATCTCGGTGGATTCCGCGACGATGATGAATAAAGGATTGGAATATATTGAAGCGCGTTGGTTATTTAATGCTGCTGAGCAAGAGATGGAAATTATCATTCATCCGCAGTCTATTATTCATTCCATGGTACGTTATATTGATGGTTCGGTTATTGCTCAAATGGGAAATCCGGATATGCGGATACCTATTGCACATACCATGGCGTACCCGAATCGCATTAATGCCGGTGCTGCCTCGTTAGATTTCTTTAAATTGAAAGAGCTGACCTTTATCGAACCGGATTTTGCCCGTTATCCGAACTTAAAATTAGCCATAGAAGCATTTGCGGAAGGGCAGTACGCTACCACCGCGATGAATGCGGCAAATGAAATTGCGGTAGAGGCTTTTTTAAATGAGCGGATTCGTTTTGTCGATATTATCGCGGTTAACCGTTCGGTGGTTGAAAATATTGCTCCGATTGAGGTGAAATCCATTGATGATGTATTACATATCGATCGCCTTGCTCGTGACTTGGCAACACAGGCTGTTTTACAGTTATAGCCTTTTAACAAGCGGTCTTTTTGGGCTGATTTTTTGCAAAAAAATGCGTCAAACGGACCGCTTGGTCTTACAAACAAAAACGCCACTCTTCCGAGCGGCGTTTGTTATCTCACAAAATAGCGATTAGCCTTTGTAGTTGTGAACTAATGCAACTAAGTCTAATACTTTGTTTGAGTAACCGGTTTCGTTATCGTACCAGGAAACTAATTTAACGAAAGTATCCGTTAATGCGATACCTGCTGCTGCGTCGAATACGGAAGTTTCGATAGCGCCGTTGAAGTCAGTAGAAACTACCGCATCTTCAGTATAGCCTAAAACACCTTTCATTTCGTTTTCAGAAGCACGTTTGATTTCTGCACAGATTTCAGCATAAGTAGCCGGTTTTTCTAAGTTAACGGTTAAGTCAACAACAGAAACGTTCGCAGTAGGAACACGGAACGCCATACCGGTTAATTTACCGTTTAATGCTGGTAATACTTTACCTACCGCTTTTGCAGCGCCGGTTGATGAAGGGATGATGTTTTGTGATGCACCACGACCACCACGCCAGTCTTTCGCTGATGGACCGTCTACGGTTTTTTGAGTTGCTGTCGTTGCGTGAACAGTGGTCATTAAACCTTCTTTGATGCCGAATTTGTTATGAATAACTTTAGCTAAAGGCGCTAAGCAGTTTGTTGTACAAGAAGCGTTAGAAACGATATCTTGACCTGCATAAGCGTCGAAGTTTACGCCGTTAACAAACATTGGAGTGTTGTCTTTAGATGGGCCTGTTAGTACAACTTTTTTCGCACCTGCTGTGATGTGTTTACGAGCTGTGGCGTCATCTAAGAATAAACCGGTTGCTTCAACAGCGATATCAACACCGATTTCGTTCCATTTTAAGTTAGCCGGGTCACGCTCAGAAGTTACACGGATCTCTTTACCGTTAACCACTAATTTGCCGTCTTTAACTTCTACAGAACCGTCGAAACGACCGTGAGTTGAATCATATTTCAACATGTAAGCCATGTAGTCAACGTCGATTAAGTCGTTGATACCTACAACTTCGATATCATCGCGTTGTTGAGCAGCACGGAATACGATACGACCGATACGACCGAAGCCGTTAATACCAATTTTAATTGCCATAGAGTTTCTACCTATATTAAAGTTAAACAAAATTGTTCCTTCCTTGTTATCGGAGAGACCGGATGATTATAACATAATCTTTCCTCCCACTGACAACCGAAAGAACGTCAACGAATATAACAGATAAATTTTGTGTGATCTATGTCAAATTTCTGAAAAAGGATTATTGAAAATCATAGAAAAGTGTAGAATGGCTGAAAAAGCAAAATGAGTAGGAGGGGAAAAAATGATTAAAGATATTGAAGAACTCACTGATGAACAAGTGGAAATTTGCTTACACAGTGGTACGGAAAAGCCTTTTAGCGGTAAATTTTTAAATGAAGATCGTGTCGGTACTTACCGTTGTGTACGTTGTCATAACGCACTGTTCCGATCTGATACGAAATTTGACGCAGGTTGTGGTTGGCCGAGTTTTTATGAGGCGATTTCTGAGAATTCCTTGCGTTATTTAGACGACTACAGCTTAGGGCGTCACCGTATCGAGATTCGTTGTGGTCACTGTGACTCCCATATGGGGCATATGTTTCACGATGGACCTCCTCCAACAGGTTTGCGCTTCTGTTTAAACTCAGTGGCACTGAATTTTAAATGGGATGAAACCGGCGAAGAGATTGACGGTTAATTCCTGGTAAAAATTGAAATGGATTCCCCATTCTATCCATCCCTTGCTTACGAGGACGGTTGTGGGGAATCTAAATTTTTTTAAACATTTTGAGTGCCTTACAACGGCGCTTATCCATTTCGACCCGAATATTCGCTTTTTCAAAGCCGTCTTTAATCACTGTTTGTACATCAATTTGGTTGGCAATTGCATAAAGCTGTTTTGCATAGGCTGCTTGCGGATATTCTCTCTTTTCAAAGCCTAAACGTCCTTTGGTGTCTGCTTCGCAAACCAATAAAAAATCAAAAAAACGTTCGGGTTTACGCCATACGTCTAATTGATTAAATAACTTCACCACGGTTTCAGGGCGTAGCTCTTTGATTTTATGGCTATGGGTGTGAAACTCCGTGACTAACTTGGCAAACGCCTTCGTGTGTGCAGGTACTTTTAAGCGATTTGCCAGCTGTTCTGTTGGGGCAACGCCTTTCTGTTCGTGTCCGTAATGGTGGGGAAGAATATCCTTTGGGGTTAAGGCTTTACCAAGATCGTGACAGAGTGCGGCAAATAACACGCTTTCAGGATCATTTGCTCGTACGGCTAATTTTTTCGCCTGTTCCACAACCATCAAAGTATGAACGCCACTATCAATTTCAGGGTGATGTTTTTCAGGTTGCGGAACGCCAAAGAGGGCATCAACTTCAGGAAATAGCACGTTCAATGCCCCGACTTGTCGTAGCACTTGGAAATAGATGTGTGGCGTTTCGGTGGCGAAAGCTTTTTGGGTTTCCAACCAAACACGTTCTGCCGTTAAATGAGCTAACTCACCGCAAGCGGTCATTTCTCGCATTAATTTTACCGTTTCGGGTGCAATCCGAAATCCGAGAGAATGGAAACGTGCGGCAAAGCGAGCAACACGCAAAACGCGTAGCGGATCTTCTGCAAATGCTGGGGAAACATGACGAAGCAGACGATGTTCTAGATCAGAAATGCCCCCGTAAAAATCGTGGTAGTTTCCTTCAAGATCTTGAGCAATCGCATTAATCGTGAGATCACGGCGGATCAAGTCTTGTTCAAGAGTAACATCAGGGGGGAAGTCGCAGATAAAGCCGTTATAGCCGTTGCCGTTTTTGCGCTCGGTACGGGCAAGGGCATATTCTTCTTTGGTTTTAGGGTGTAAAAATACGGGAAAATCGTTACCGACTTGTTGATAGCCTTGAGCTAAAAGCTGTTCGGGCGTTGCACCGACAATCAGCCAATCACGATCTTTGACCGCTAAACCGAGCAGTTGATCTCGCACCGCTCCGCCGACAAGGTAGATTTGCATAGGTTAAATCCTTTCCTGTATGCCCCCAAACTCTTCCGTCAATTTTTCTGTAAACAGACGTAATTCTTCCGTCATTAACAGAAAATCCGCATCAAAACGTTGGGCTTTATCTTCTTTCAAAATATCATCGTTCTTTTCACGCACTTCATCGGCGAATTTGACACGGGCAAGGGTGGCATCTTCGTTCAACACAAAAGAAAAATGATTTTCCCAATCTAACGCAAGTTTTGTGACA
>NZ_JBGXYA010000041.1:0-17468 GCF_041814905.1 Glaesserella sp.
GTGGATTTTGGCAAATGGCGCACTCCTCTTCTTCCGTAAACGTGCGGCAAGACTTGCAATGCCCGATGTGGGTCATTGCCTCATTGAGCGCCTTGGCTAACGCGATTCCACCCGAGCGGTTGCGTTGCAGAAGATAATATGCCATACGTTGCGCAGATTTCGGACCGACGCCCGGTAACACGCGTAAGGCTTCCATTAAATTTTCAAGTAAAGGGCTGCTTTGCATATTGAATTGCCACTGACTAAAAAGGGATAGGGGCAAATCATGATTTGCCCCTACGGAAAACGATAAACTCTTGCAATAAATTTACGTTAAAGCGGCAGTTTCATACCTGCCGGCAATTGCATGCCTGCTGTGACGGCTGCCATTTTTTCTTTTTGCATTTCATCCGCACGACGAATCGCATCATTAAATGCCGCCGCAATTAAATCTTCCAGCATTTCTTTATCTTCTTCCATCAGAGACGGATCGATTTCAATACGACGGCAATTGTGAGCACCGTTAATCGTTATTTTGACCAACCCGGCGCCGGATTCCCCCGATACTTCCAACTGTGCAATTTCTTCCTGCATTTTTTGCATACGCTCTTGCATTTGCTGGGCTTGCTTCATTAAGCCGCCTAAACCACCTTTTCCAAACATTGAGGACCTCTCTTTAATTTTTAAAATAATCAAATAAAAAACGCCTGCATTCTACTGAACCAAATGCCTCGGCGCAAGCGGTTAGATTCGGCAAATTTAATTCGCTTTTCCGAATCAAATAATCCGTCGCTATTATGTTAAAGAGAAGATACAATTAAATGAGAAAATTTCACCAAACTACGTTTTTCAGTGCATTTTTAAATGCGCGGATCAATTTGAGAACAATAATGAGCGAACAACAGATATTACGTCAAATCGTACTCGATACGGAAACGACCGGAATGAATTTTAACGGTGCGCCGCATATCGGACACAATATTATTGAAATCGGTGCCGTTGAAGTGATTAACCGCCGTCTGACGGGGCGAACTTACCACGTTTATATTAAACCACCGCGTGAAGTTGATGCCGAAGCTATTGCCGTTCACGGTATCACAAATGAAATGCTTGCCGACAAACCGACTTTTGCCGACATCGCCGATGAATTTATTGCATTTATCAAAGGTGCCGAATTAATTATTCATAATGCCCCCTTTGACGTCGGTTTTATCGACCATGAATTTTCATTTTTACCGAACCCGCCGCCGAAAGTCGCAGAAATGTGCAGCGTAACAGACAGTTTGCAACTTGCCCGTAAAATGTATCCGGGTAAGCGTAACAGCTTGGATGCGTTATGCGATCGCCTGCATATCGATAACAGTAAACGGGTTCTTCACGGCGCATTGCTGGATGCGGAGATCCTTGCCGATGTATTCTTAATGATGACCGGCGGGCAAATCGCCTTGCTTTCGGAAGAAGAACAGGAAACGCATCACTCGGTTCACACAGAAACGCTTGAACGTCGTGTAACGGTGGATACATCCGGTTTGATTGTGCTCATGCCGACGGAAGAAGAACGTGAAGCACATCAGAAATACCTTGAATTGATTGATAAGAAATCGAAAGGTAATTGCCTGTGGATAAAAGCGGAACAAGGCGATTCGATTGTAATAAACTAAAAAATGCGCAGCTTGTACAGTAAAAAAGCAAACAATCCGTTTTTTACAAAAAGTATTTGACGGTTAAAAACGAAATCATTAATATACGCCCCGTTCGCTGCGGAGTGGTAGTTCAGCTGGTTAGAATACCTGCCTGTCACGCAGGGGGTCGCGGGTTCGAGTCCCGTCCATTCCGCCAACTTATTTTAGATTCATAATATACCTCCTTAGTATGTTAAAGGAAAAAACCTCTGAGAAATCAGAGGTTTTTTCTTTTCTGTAAAAAGGCGTTTTACACGCCTCTTCAACACTTAAAGTGCAATACCGAATTTTTCTTTCACCAACGGTGCAAAATCGGAATAACCGCCAACGTGAACATCATCTAAAAAGATTTGTGGCACAGTCGCAACGGGTTTACCCACACGCGGTTCTAAATCTTGTTTTTCGATACCTTCAGCGATCATATCGACAAATTTAAAATCGAAATCAGGTAATTCTGCTTTCATTTTTTCTGCAAGCTGCTTTGCTCGAACGCAATAAGGGCAGCTTAGTCTGCCGTAAATTTCTACAAACATTTTCAATCTCCTATAAATTAGGGGCATTTCAGCCCCTACTTCTCATTACTTCGTACTGGTACTTGTCGTGGTACGACTTGCACGTTTACGTTCTACTTCAGTGAGTAATTTTTTACGAATACGCACAGATTTTGGTGTGACTTCGACTAACTCGTCATCATCAATAAATTCTAACGCTTGTTCCAAGCTGAATTTAACCGGTGTTGTTAAGGTTAAAGCATCATCTTTACCTGACGCACGCATATTGGTGAGCTTTTTCCCTTCAAGTGGGTTTACGGTTAGGTCATTTGAACGGCTATGGATACCGATTACCTGTCCTTCATAAATTTCTGCACCGTGATCGATCATTAGTTTACCACGATCTTGTAGTGCATAGAGCGAGTAAGCCAGCGCTTTACCTGTGCCGTTTGAAATTAATACGCCGTTAATACGCTGACCGATTTCACCTGCTTTAACATCATCATAGTGGCTGAAGCTTGAGTAAAGTAAGCCTGTACCTGACGTCATCGTCATAAATTCGTTACGGAAACCGATTAAGCCACGGCTTGGAATGATATATTCTAAACGAGTACGACCTTTACCGTCCGGGATCATATCACGCACTTCGCCCTTACGGATACCAAGTGCTTCCATCACAGCCCCTTGGTGTTGTTCTTCAATATCAATAGTCACTTGCTCAAACGGCTCTTGTTTGCGACCATCAATCTCTTTGAAAATCACTTTTGGACGAGATACTGCTAATTCATAGCCTTCACGACGCATATTTTCGATTAATACAGACAAGTGCAATTCACCTCGACCTGATACGCTGAAAATATCAGAGTCATCGGTTTCTTCTACACGTAATGCGACGTTATG
This sequence comes from Glaesserella sp., assembly GCF_041814905.1. Lineage (NCBI taxonomy): Bacteria > Pseudomonadati > Pseudomonadota > Gammaproteobacteria > Pasteurellales > Pasteurellaceae > Glaesserella > Glaesserella sp. Next base: position 3,053 of record NZ_JBGXYA010000041.1, read on the forward strand.
CACTAACTCTTTCTTTAAACGCTCTAGAATTTGGCGTGAAGTGACGAATTTCCCTTCTTGACCGCAGAATGGTGATGTGTTTACACAGAAGAACATTGTTACTGTCGGCTCATCAACCGATAAGGCTGGAAGCGCTTCAACATTGTTGATGTCACATAAGGTATCTGAAATGTTTAATTCGCCTAAACCTGTAATTGCAATGATGTCGCCGGCATAGGCTTCGGTTGCCTCATAACGTTGTAAGCCTAAGTGACCTAATACTTGACCTACGCGACCATTACGGGTTTTACCCTCTGAGTCCACCACCGTAACCGGTTGGTTCGGTTTAACCGTACCACGTTTGATACGACCGATACCGATAACGCCTAGATATTTGCTGTAATCCAACTGCGAAATTTGCATTTGGAACGGTGCGTCAAGTTCAACATCCGGCGGAGAAACTTGCTCTACAATCGCTTCAAATAATGGATCCATATTCGGAGCAAGATCTTCGTGATCTAAACCTGCGACACCATTTAATGCAGAAGCATAAATAATCGGGAAGTCTAACTGTTCATCGGTTGCTCCCAAGTTCACGAATAAATCGAAAACTTGATCCACAACCCAGTCAGGACGCGCGCCCGGGCGGTCTACTTTATTGATTACCACGATTGGTTTTAAACCGTGAGCAAAGGCTTTTTGCGTGACGAAACGAGTTTGCGGCATTGGACCATCAAAAGCATCGACCACAAGTAACACCGAGTCCACCATTGAAAGTACACGCTCAACTTCACCACCGAAGTCTGCGTGTCCCGGGGTATCTACGATATTGATACGATAGCCGTTCCAGTTAATTGCGGTATTTTTCGCAAGAATGGTAATGCCACGCTCTTTCTCAAGGTCGTTTGAGTCCATTACACGCTCATCTACATCACCACGAGAAGTGTCTAATGTGCCTGACAGTTTTAATAATTTATCAACGAGAGTGGTTTTGCCGTGGTCAACGTGGGCAATGATTGCGATATTACGCAGTTTTTGAGTATCTAATTGTTGCATTGAAATTTCTTTATTTTGAAAGTATAAAAATGGTGGGATACCCCACCAGACGAATCCTGAATTGTGATAGAGATCACAAAAAGACGGGCGATTATACAGAAATTCCGCCAAGCTGACTAGAAAGCAAGCGGTCAGATTGTCATAAAAATTTGCAAATTTAACGTAGCGCTTCCAATAGCGCCTGATATTCCTTGGAATTCCGTAATAAAATTTGAGCCGCTTGCTTTAATTTATTGACATCTCGGCTCGGTAAATAAAACGACGTATTGATATTCAGCACTTCTTTTTTCAATTCCGACTCCGGCAGTTCCTTCAACCCCAAACTGACGAAATGTAATTCCACCCGTTTGTCTTTAGGTTGTTTTGCCATTGTTTTATTCCATTCGTCGACAAACCCACGGAAACGACGCAGCGTCGTTTGCGTATTGCGATCAATCGGCACATTGATGATCGTATTCACTACATCCATCGTTTTCGGAATATTTGCACTGTGATCGATTTCACCTGTTACTTCATTTTGGGCATTAACGCTGATAATCACAATCCGTTTTAATTTATTCTTTAAAGCGGTCTGATACATTCCCTCCTTGCCAATCAGATCATAACTATCGGTAAAGGCGGCAAGCCCCAAATTATCCGTTAGCCCTCCGTCAACAAGGTGAAGAAAAGGTCTGGTTTTACTGTCTTGATAAGCGGCTAAGGTTTCTCTAATCTCTTCGACATTTTTCGACTTTTGTGTATCCGCATTAACCGCAATCATCATATTAGTAATCTCGGGAAGATGATAATGACAATTGCCGCCATGATTATTAAACGTCAACGGACTGAAAATAAGCGGCACGGAACTTGAAGCGGCAACCGCCCTTGCAATTTCTACATGACTCAAATTCAAACATAATCCATCGAAAAATTCTTGAGTAAAAACTACTTTTTGTCCCAAACTCATATACGTCGCACTCACAATCACAAAAGGACCTTTACGCTTGCTCGCCAGCTCGCCGAATGTCTTGCCTTTATAAAGCGCCAAATTAAATTGTTCTTGAAGCAGATCCCCCCGCCCATATTGTTCCGATGTCAATTTAGGCACATTCGCCAATGAAAAGAACTGGCTCGTCAACTGGCTCTCAAAATCCTTTTTCAAGAAATTGTCTTCAAATTTCGGTACTACGTCTTTGCCTTCCAAAGAGAAATAGGTCGCTAACACCGAACCGCCCGACACACCGAAGACCAAATCAATGTTATCCAATAACGTCGACTGAAACGGATTGGAACCTATCGCCGTTTGCTTAAATTGTTCTAACACACCGTAACCGAGCGCCGCAGCACGGCTTCCGCCCCCCGATAACATCAGAATAATTAAATTGCCGTCACGTTGTTCCATCAACGTTTTAACCCGATATCCTTTATCCGGCGTAATTTGACTGATCGTTTCAATCGGCTGAAACTGCGTAGAAGTACAGCCGCAAAGAAAAGCGGTTAACCCCAACGTAAAAAATTTTTTCAACATAAGTCACACAACAAAATAACAAGCGGTCTGATTTGCAAAATATTTTGCGAATCGCACCGCTTGCAGGTTAACAAATGCGGTTATATTGGCTGCAAATCACTAATCAAAACAAACGTTGTTTGCTACGACTGATTTCAAAACCATGTCCGCTACTGTTGCTGCAAATGAGCCCTGTAGGACGGCTGGTGCACTGCCATTCTTTGTTTTGCCGACCTTTACCGCGAATGGTTTCACCGTATTTCAATACGCGACTGTTCGGATCGGCTACGCTATCCCCTGCACATATCATATCTGCCTTGCCGGTAGGTCCAAGGGTGAAATTACCTTCCCAATCCAAATCGCAGTGTGGAGGCTTAGGCAGAGGAGGCTTGGCTGTACTGCCTGTCACTTGACAGGTTAACGCGTCTACTTTTTCTTCCGCATCGGAATGGTACAGGCAGTTGATATTGCCGCTTGGCGTTCGGAAAGACGTAAACCGAGTGTCGGGGGCAATGATAATCGTATCCGCATCGCGATAACCGCCTTCAATGGGATCGCTGATTTTCAGTGTGCCGTCGGCTTTATCCACCAAATAGGTAAATAAGTGCGGGGCGGTAGTCGGGTCACCGCCACATTGTGCATTATGTTTTTCATGTACGGAAACAGAAAAGTGGTTGCCTTTATCGTCAGTAATAAAGCTTAAACATTCGGCTCGAATATCGTTTGAATGTTTTTTCTCAATGGAAGTGCGTACCAAATTAACAGCCTGACTCTCTTCGGCAACAGGTGCGGCACAAACGGTCGAAGCAACAACCAGACCTAAGCCCGCAATGAATATACGTAAGTTTTTCATAAGAAGCTCTTTTTGTTGAAGTCATGTTAAATGTTATTTCTCAGGCGGCTTTGCTTTTGTTCGGGCTGCCTGAAAAAGAACGGAATATTTTTACATCCAATCATGTTGCAAACCGCACCGCTTGCAGGTTAACAGGAGTCACGTTCAATTAACGGGCAAGGCAAGTGGTGTACTTGCTTATCCGTTCGCCCTTCGATTAAATGCAAAGTGGCTTGTTCACCGATCTCATAATGCGGCAACTGAACGGTGGTCAACGGCGGCAAAAACAATTCGGCAACGCCGACCATATTATCATAGCCGATAACGGCAACGTCTTCCGGAATGCGAATGCCCCGACTCAGCAATAACTGGTATACCAACATGGCAATCCGGTCATTACCACAAATAATAACATCAAAGTCAAACGGCTCGGACGAACGGCGTAAGATGTCCTTTAACGGATCGGCTCCGCAAACGTAATCGTTTAAATCCTTTGGCATAAAGAACTGAACGGGTAATGCCGGTTCGGCTTGAGCAAACCAAGCCGCTTCAAATCCTTTTTGTCTTTCCGCCGCAGCAATTGCATTCTCCGGAATATATAAGCAGAGAGGCTTTTTATATCCCTTTCGTATCACTAATTGCGTCGCATCAAACTGCCCTTGAAAATCATGCGGAATGTAGCTGGCAACATGCAGATCGTCCGTGACGCAATTCGCCAATACAATTGGGAATTGTTGTAACGCTTTCGGGATTCGAACCTTTTTTAAGCCGTTTCGCGTAATAATAATAGCGGAAGGACGGTGGGACAATAAAAGTTCCACCGCTTTCTCCACTTCACTGTCATCTTCTTCAAACGTATTAATCAAAAACGAATTCCAGCCGAATTTACGCACCGTTCGCTCTATCGCCAAAATGATTTCAACGGAAAACGGTGTTGTCGCCGTCCCTAAAGACAGCACGCCAATACTTTTATTCGCCGAATCCACACCGCGAATCTTTTGTGCGGAAAGGTTCGGAACATAATTCAGATCCTCAATCGCCTGCTTCACTAATCGGTAGGTTTTTTCCGATAACTGCTCCGGGTTATTGATTGCGCGCGAAACGGTCATCAATGACACGCCGGCTAATTTTGCCACATCTTTTAATGAAGCCATTTAGACAAACTCCTTAATTTATCCGACAAGCGGTCTTTTTCTTGTTATTTTTTGCAATGTTTGCAACAACTTGACTAGTTTAATCTGAAATACGGTGATTTTCCGCTCACACTATAAAAAATGAGATCTTGATCACAAAAATGAAATGTTAACGTTAAAAATTGTGATGTGCATCACATTTTTAGCATTTACCCGCTTGATCATAAAAATGATAACGTTAACATAGTGAACAAAGTTTAATCATGCCAGTCGAGGTTTATATGCAAACAGTCAATCCACATCAAGCCTATTACCTAAAAAATCGCAACTATTGGGTGTTTAGCGCTTACTTTTTTACTTACTTTTTCATTATGGCGACATGCTATCCGTTTTTAGGAATTTGGCTTGGTGATATCAACGGACTGACGGGAGAAGAGCGCGGCATTGTATTTGCATCCATGTCGTTTTTTGCCCTCTGCTTTCAACCGGTTTTCGGCTATGTTACCGACAAGTTGGGGGTGAAAAAGCACATGCTTTGGGCGGTTGCACTGACCCTAGTGTTTTATGCACCGTTCTTTATTTACATCTTTGCACCGTTATTGAAAACCAATATTTGGTTAGGCGCCATCTCAGGCGGTATCTATATGGGATTCGTCTTTTCCGGCGGAGCGGGCGCCTCCGAGGCTTACGTCGAACGGGTCAGCCGTCAGAGCAACTTCGAATACGGACGGGCAAGAATGTTCGGTATGTTCGGTTGGGGAATTTGTGCTTCTATTGCAGGCATTATGTATAGTAAGAATCCAGATTCAGTGTTCTGGTTAGGCTCAGGTGCTTCCTTATTTTTATTGGTGCTGGTTGCACTGGCAAAACCTGAACAAAACTCCACGGCAAGCGTCATTTCTCAGCTCGGAGCTAACAAAAACCCGGTCAGTTTGAAACAAGCCGTTGCATTATTGAAGCTGCCGCGATTTTGGGCGCTACTTGGGTATGTCGTCGGAGTTGCCTGTACTTACGATATATTTGACCAACAATTCGGTAATTTCTTCAATACCTTCTTTGATTCCAAGGAGAAAGGCATTGAAATGTTCGGTTACGTGACCACCATGGGGGAACTGCTGAATGCTGCGATCATGTTCTTTGTTCCGCTTCTAATTAACCGTATCGGTGCCAAAAATGCGTTACTGATTGCCGGCTTTATTATGACCATCCGCATTATCGGCTCTTCCTTCGCAACGGAAGCGTGGCATGTCGTTGTATTAAAAACATTACATATGTTTGAGGTTCCCTTCTATCTCGTCGGTTTATTCAAATACATTGCCAATGTATTTGAAGTCCACTTTTCCGCCACGATTTACATGGTGGCTTGCCAATTCGTTAAACAGGTCGGCAATATGCTCGCCTCTTCCATCGTCGGCAGTTGGTATGACAAATTCGGCTACCAAGACACTTATTTTATCTTGGGCTGTATTGCCCTTGCCTTTACCGTACTGTCTATTTTTACTCTTACGGGCAAAATGTCGATTAGCGAGCGCTATCAACTCCAAAAACGGAACATTCACGGTATTTAATGCTTCACACTGACACATTGAGAGGAATATATGATGAATCAAGTTATTCGTTTAACCAGTCAAAAAAATGATCTGATTTTAGTCACCGACACCAATCCGCGTATCATTCATTGGGGGGCACGTCTGAATCAATTCGTCCCCGAAAGCGTTATCGGGTTGGAACCCGGTGTTACAAACGGCGGATTGGATATTTCGGTTCCGGTATCGCTTGCCTGTGAAAACGGACGGGGTTATTTTGAGTCCGGCAGTATAGAAGGTCATCGTAACGGGCAAGATTGGGCGCCTGTATTTAATCAAACTCATGTCGAACAACATCATCAAACCGTAATTATTCGAAGCGTGGATGAACTCGCCGGTTTGGAATTTATCAGTGAATTTGAACTGGATGAAAAAACCTCCGTACTCAAAACCCGTAACAAACTGCGTAACCTCAAAGCGGAAAACTTTACGGTAAACCGTTTGGCCGTCACACTACCCTTACCGGAATATGCCGACGAGGTATGCAGTTTCTACGGACGTTGGGTGCGAGAATTTCAACTCAACCGACAAACCTTAAAGCACGGCGGGTTCATTCAAGAAAACCGTGTCGGACGCACTTCCCACGAATATCCGCCGAATATCATGATCGGCGAATCCGGTTTTAAAGAGCAAAGCGGTCAAGTATGGGGTTTCCACCTTGCTTGGAGCGGTAACCATCGTATACGTGCCGATATCGATATTCGCGGTCGCCGTACGGTACAGCTGGAGGCGCTTTACTTCCCCGGTGAAATTCAACTTAAACGGAATGAAGAAATCGCGACACCTTGGGTATATACGACTTTTTCAGACAACGGATTAAACGGGATGAGCCGACAATTCCATCAATATCTCCGTGAACATATCGTGCGCTTTCCGAAACAACAAACGCGCCCTGTTCATCTCAATATTTGGGAAGGCGTGTATTTCGATCATCAACCGGATCATATTATCGCCATGGCAAAAGCCGCCGCAGAAATGGGGGTGGAACGTTTTATCATTGACGACGGCTGGTTTATCGGTCGTAACGATGATTTTGGCGGTTTGGGAGATTGGTATCTCGATGAAAATAAATACCCGAACGGCTTAACGCCGATTATCCGTGAAGTCAAAGCATTGGGGATGCAATTCGGGATTTGGGTTGAGTTGGAAATGATCAATAAAAACAGCCGCCTTTACCGTCAACATCCCGACTGGATGCTTCAAATCGAGGGTTATGATCAACCTGAAGAGCGCAATCAAAATGTCTTAGATTTATGTAATCCGGAAGTATTTGATTATCTTGTCGAACGCATGGATTGGCTGCTCGGTAATCACGACATCGACTACATCAAATGGGACATGAACCGCCGAATCGTACAAGGCGCACATCACGGTCAAGCCTCCGTCACCAAACAAACGGAAGCCTTATATCGATTATGTGATGTGCTTTGTCAAAAATATCCTCATGTCGAGTTCGAAGCCTGCGCATCCGGCGGCGGACGAATCGACTATGAAATATTAAAACGCGCTCAGCGTTTTTGGACCTCTGATGACAATGATGCGCTGGAACGTCAAGTCATTCAACGGGGCATGAGCTACTTTTATCCGCCTGAAATCATGGGCGCTCATATCGGTGGCTTCCATTGCCACACGACCTATCGTAAACTGGATGCCGGTTTTCGGGGGCTAACGGCGCTCTTCGGTCATATGGGGGTCGAACTGGATCCGGTGAAAGAAGGAGAAGCCGAACGCCAAAGTTTCCGTAAATACATTGCATTACACAAACAACTGCGTGATCTATTGCACAGCGGTGACGTGTTCCGCTTGGATCGCAAAGACCCCGCGTCATTGATTAACGGTGTTGTCAGTAAAGACAAATCGCAGGCGGTAGTTTTAATCAGTCAACTTGCCATGTCGGATTATTTGCAACAGGAACTGCTCCGTGTGCCTTATCTGGATGAAGCAAATTATGCGGTACAACTGTTAGATATGCCGCGTAACTATCAAGAAGGAAAATTCGGTCACTTAATGAAAAAACTGCCCGAATGGATGACAAAAGTCATTGCGGGAGAACCGGTGATCATAAACGGAAGCTGGCTGGCAACCTTGGGACTGGTTCTGCCGAACCTCGATCCGGCAAGCGCCCTGTTGCTTCGATTCCAACGTGTGTAACTGACATCCGCGGTAAGCCATTTGCAAAATTTAACCGCAATCTTACCGCTTGTTCTATCGAGTAATAAAAGGAGGCATTATGCTATTCGCCGATTATTTTCAAAACCCTGCCGTGTTGCACCTTAATACGCAGCCCCATCACGCTTATTTTATTCCTTTTGCAAAGGGGCAAACGGCGTGTCAAATCGAACGCGAATCGTCACAGTATTTCCTCAATCTGAACGGTGATTGGGATTTTCACTACTACGCCGGTTATCAATCTCTTCCGACACAATTAGCGGAAATCCCCTTTGCACATCGTATTCCCGTACCGTCAAATTGGCAAAACCACGGCTTTGATCACCATCATTACACTAATATCAACTACCCTTTCCCGTTTGATCCGCCTTATGTGCCGATTGACAATCCGTGCGGCGTTTATCGTCGCATTTTTGAGTTGAAGAAGAACAACAGCAAACGTTATCTACTGAACTTTGAAGGCGTGGATTCCTGTTTGTACGTGTACCTCAATCAACAATTTGTCGGCTACGGGCAAGTCAGCCACAGTACCAACGAGTTTGATGTGACGGATTTCTTATACGAAGGCGAGAACCATCTTATCGTTTTTGTCCTGAAATGGTGCGACGGCAGCTATTTGGAAGATCAAGACAAATTCAGAATGTCGGGGATTTTCAGAGATGTCTATCTGCTCGAACGGGAGCAAAATTACCTGCAAGATTTCTTCGTCCGCACCGCTTTGTCCGATGATTTACATACCGCAGAGCTCACGGTGGAATGCCAATTTGCACAAACGCCCAAATCGATTGAATACCAACTGTTCGCCCCAAACGGTACGTTAATTTGTCGCGAGCAAGGAACGGATTTTTCAGTCACGCTGAATAATGTGCAATTATGGAATGCCGAACAACCGCAGCTTTATCGGTTACACCTAATCACGGAAGAAGAAATTATCGAACAAAAAATCGGCTTCAGACACATTCACATTGAGCGCGGCGTGCTGCGTCTTAACGGACAGCCGATCAAATTCCGTGGCGTCAACCGACATGACAGCGATCCGAAAACCGGTTACGCCATCAGCCGTGCGCAAGCACTCCAAGATTTAGCCTTGATGAAGCAACATAACATTAATGCGATTAGAACGGCGCATTACCCCAATTCACCGTGGTTTAGCGAATTGTGCGATCAATACGGCTTTTATCTGATCAGCGAAAGCGACATTGAAAGCCACGGCGCGAGTATGCTGTATGTCAGTACCCCCGAGCAGAGTATTTTTTTAAACCATTCACAGATTTGTGAACATGAACGGATCCGCCAAAAAGCGATCGATAATTTCTGCTACTTTGCCCGCGATCCGCAATTCAAACAAGCTATTTTAGACCGCACCTATGCCAATATTGAACGGGATAAAAACCGCACCTCCGTCGTGATTTGGTCGCTCGGTAACGAAAGCGGTTACGGTGAAAATTTTGAAGCGGCGGCGCAATGGATTAAACAGCGTGATCCAAGCCGTTTGGTGCATTATGAGAGCTCTATTTATCAACATTCACAACATCAAAACGATTTAACGCCCCTTGATTTTTACAGCGAAATGTACGGCAGCCCTGAAGATGTAGCACGCTACTGTCAGCAGCCGCAAGCCAAGCCGTTTTTACTGTGCGAATACAGTCATGCGATGGGAAATTCCAACGGCGATTTAGAAGACTACTTCCAAGTTTTTGAGAAATATGAACATGCCTGCGGCGGCTTCATTTGGGAATGGTGCGACCATACGCCTTATCTGCCCGACGGTTCGGGTAAATTAGGCTACGGCGGTGATTTCGGCGAATATCCTCACGACGGCAATTTCTGCGCCGACGGCTTGGTATCGGCAGAACGTATCCCGCACAGCAACCTGCTAGAACTCAAAAATATCAACCGTCCTGCACGGGCGAAGCTTGTCGGTCATCAGATTGAATTGCAAAATTATTTGGATTTCACACCGCTTGCAGAGGTACTATCCGTTCATTATCAATTCAGTGAAAACGGCGAAGTGACCTCGCAAGGCACGCTTGAGGTTGATTGCGCCCCTCATCAAACCGTACAACTTCCGTTAAGCTTGCCGATCAACAAGGGAAAGCTGACTGTTCTAACCTTAACTTACCTTGCCCGCCGAGCAAGCGAATTTATCCAAGTCGGTGATAGCTTAGGCTTTGATCAAATTGTCTTTAATGAAGACGTGTTAGTGAAACCTGAAACGCATTTCCCTCAACAACACTTTGATGTCACGGAAAATAATTGCAAAATTTTCATCAAATCCGACCGCTTGTATTTTGAATTTGATAAAAACAAAGGGATTTTCAGCCGAATCAAACGGGATCATCAAGACCTTATTCAACAGCCGTTGGATTTTAATATTTGGCGGGCGCCGACGGATAACGACCGTTTGATTCGGGAATTTTGGGCGAATGCAGGTTATAACCGCGCCTATACGCGTGCTTACCAAACTCAAGTCACCCGACATGCACAAGGTGTAGACATTCATGCGCTATGTGGCATCGTTGCCGTATCCAAAGCCAAAATATTGGCATTAGATGTGACATATCGTTTACATCATAACGGAAAATTGGACGTAATCATTCACGGGGAAAAATCCCCCGAACTGCCGTATTTGCCACGCTTCGGGTTACGTTTTTTCCTTGCGAAACAGACTCAACCGATTGAATATTTCGGCTACGGTGAGGGTGAAAGTTATATCGACAAACATCACGCGACGCAGTTAGGGCGATATACGACAATCGCCGCACAAAACCACACGGATTACTTAAAACCGCAAGAAAACGGTAGCCACTTCGGTTGTCACTATGTAAAAACACAGAGCATATTAATTTCAAGTGATCGCGGTTTTAGCTTTAATATTTCACCTTATATGCAAGAAGAATTGACCGAGAAAACCCATGCGTATCAATTGGTAGCCTCGTCTTATGATATTTTATGTATCGACTATAACATGAGCGGAATCGGTTCCAACTCGTGCGGTCCGAAGTTGAAACCGCAGTATAGATTCAACGACTGCGCCTTTTCGTGCCGTTTCGCCATTGAATTGATTCCGAAATGATTTTTGTGAGCCACGTCATAGAACGAATTTTAGAATTTAACTATACTATTACGGCTAGGAGGAATACATAATGAGCGAACAATTTGCGATACATGAGCACCCGCACCGTCGTTATAACCCGTTGAAAGACGAATGGATTTTGGTTTCGCCCCATCGGGCGAAACGTCCGTGGAGCGGTCAGGTGGATAAAGCGGCGGTTGAACAGCTGCCAAGCTATGATGAAAAGTGCTTTCTCTGCCCGACAAATACCCGTGTTTCAGGTGATGTAAACCCGAATTATCAAGGCACTTATGTTTTTAACAACGATTTTGCGGCATTAATGCCCGATACGCCTGACGCACCACCATCTGATAATCCGTTGTTTAAAATTCAGGGAGTGCGTGGTTTGGCTAGGGTTATTTGTTTTTCGCCTGATCATAGTAAAACGCTCCCTGAATTGCCTGTGGAAAAAATTCGTGGTGTAGTTGATACTTGGAATGCTCAATTAGAAGAGCTAGGCAAAGATTACTTGTGGGTTCAAGCCTTTGAAAATAAAGGGGCGATGATGGGTTGCTCACAACCACACCCACACGGACAAATTTGGGCCAACTCCTTTTTACCGAATGAAATTGCAACCAAGGATAAAAATTTGCGTCGTTACTATGAACAATACGGCTCAAATTTATTGCTAGATTATGCTCACGCAGAGCTAAAAGATGGCATTCGAATCGTTACAGAAACAGAACATTGGCTTGCTGTTGTGCCATATTGGGCGGCGTGGCCTTATGAAACGATTTTAATGCCAAAACGCCATGTAAAACGAATGAATGAGCTGAGCGAAGCCGAAAAAGACGGTTTAGCTTTAGCGATTAAAAAGCTGACCTGCCGTTATGACAATCTGTTTGAATGTGCCTTCCCGTATTCAATGGGCTGGCATTTTGCCCCGTTCTTTAAAGACGGGCAAGATATTGAACATTGGCAACTCCATGCTTATTTCTATCCGCCACTACTCCGCTCGGCAACTGTACGGAAATTTATGGTCGGCTATGAAATGCTAGCCGAAGCCCAACGGGATTTAACCCCAGAGCAAGCCGCCGAGAAGTTAAGAGCGGTGAGTGAAGATGTTCACTATAAACAAAGATAATTGAATGGGGCGAACACATCGGTTCGCCCCTACATAAAAAATAACAAAGGAAGATAACAATGACCCCAATCGAACTCTCTCAAACCCAATTTGAACAACATTTTGGTTATGCCCCGCAGCAAACGGTTTTTGCCCCGGGGCGTGTGAATATTATCGGTGAACATACCGATTATAACGACGGTTTCGTGATGCCTTGTGCGATCAATTACGGCATGGCGGTCAGCTTCGCCAAACGTGACGATTCCATTTGGCGTATTTATGCCATTGATATCAATCAAACCGATGCCTTCGATATCAAAAAAACCATACCACAAAGCGAAGACAAGTGGAAAAACTATGTACGCGGCGTAGTGAAATATATTCATGAAAAACACCCTGAGTTTATTCAAGGAGCGGATATTGCGATGACCAGCGATGTGCCAATGTCCTCAGGTTTAAGTTCATCGGCGGCACTTGAAATTTCGATCGGCAAAACTTGCCAAGTGTTAGGTAATTTGGATATCAGCCTGACTGAAATCGCCTTGATCGGACAAAAAGCTGAAAACAAATTTGTCGGCGCAAATTGCGGCAATATGGATCAACTCACATCCGCATTAGGGCAAAAAGATCACCTTGTGATGATCGACTGCCGTAGCCTCGATATCAGCCCAACCCCTGTACCACAAGGCTATTCCATCGTGATCGTTAATTCCAACGTAAAACATGATTTAGTGACCGGTGAATATAATAGCCGACGCCAAGAGTGTGAAGATGCGGCAAAATTCTTTGGGGTAAAAGCGTTACGCGATATCACACCGGAGCAATTTATTGAACGCGCAGAAGAACTACAAGCATTCAGTGAATTGGCTTATAAGCGAGCTAAACACGTTATCACTGAAAATCATCGCGTATTGGAAGCCGCAGAGGTACTTAAAGCCAATAATATGCAAAAATTAGGTGTATTAATGGGCGAATCGCACGATTCAATGCGTGATGATTTTGAAATCACCATTCCGGAAATCGACTACCTTGTCGAACTGGCTCAAGTGGCTATCGGCAAAGACGGCGGTGCGCGAATGACCGGCGGCGGCTTTGGCGGCTGTATTGTCTGCTTGGTGCCGAATGATAAAGTGGAAGCGGTACGTAAAATTATTGCCGATAATTATGAAAAACAGACGGGGATTAAAGAAACCTTCTATGTTTGTACGGCAAGTGATGGCGTGAGAGTGGTTTAATTTCTTAATATTTGTCGGCGCGAGCCTCTCGCTCGTGCCTTATTATCTATTGTTTACGGCAAGAGCGGGACGCTCGCACCGGCTACAAGTTAAGGTATCTTTATGCAACTCTACACTCTCGAAAATGATCATCTCAAAATCACCCTATCTGACTTTGGTGCATCTTGGCTTTCTTGTATTGTAAAATTACCGAATGAACAGCGGGAAGTCCTTGTCACCACCACACCCGAACGCTGGCAAAAACAAACCGCCTATTTCGGCGCAACCGTCGGACGCTACGCAAACCGTATCGCTAATGGGTGTTATCGTTTAAACGATAAAGAATTCATACTGGCTCGGAATAATGGCGAAAATAATTTACACGGTGGGGAGTTAGGCGCCGATAAACAGCTCTGGCAAGTAGAATCCGCCTCGTTACAAGCGGTCAGATTGAGCAAAAAATTTGCAAATGGTGAAGAGGGCTTTGGCGGAGAAGTAAATGCAACGGTAGAATACCGCTTAAACGGTAATCAACTTGAGATCGAATTCAATGCGCAGAGCGACCAAGATACACCGCTCTGTTTCACCAATCATGCCTATTTTAACCTCTCAAATGCGCCGACGATTCATCAACATGAATTACAACTGAATGCAGATTATTACCTGCCTGTCGGCTCAAACGGGATTCCGAATGCACCGCTAAAAGCGGTTGAAGGTACAAGTTTTGATTTTCGCAAGCGTAAGAAAATCGGGCAAGACTTGTTGACTGATGCAGATCAGCAA
>NZ_JBGXYA010000042.1:0-3515 GCF_041814905.1 Glaesserella sp.
ACTTTTCACGTTAATGTTCAAAGATCAAGGTGCAAAAGTCATTTTTACCTTTCCTGTTCCCACCGCATTTTTTAGTTTGTCCGCGTTTTGAATTTTGCCTAAACGGGTATAACGATAGGACGAATGGAAACTTTCGTAAAATACCACTAAGGTATCGCCGCCCCAAAGCATAATATCGCCAGCTTCAATTCGACCGAGTGCTTGGTCGTTGCGGCTTAAGGCTTTTGGCAATTCGGCAAATTTTTCATTGCGTTGATGATCTTGCATTGTGAAGGTTAAGGGCAAAAGTGAGGTCAATTCTTTTGCTGCTGGTGTGTCGGCTAATTCTGCACTGAATGTAGATTGCCCAATGGTAATATTCATTGTATTTCCTTGATATTTAACGGTATTTTCTGCTTTGGTGTTTGGGATTATAAAGAGTGAAAGCAATAAGCTGAGTAGTCCTGTTTTTCGCATTGGTTGTTACCTTAAGACGTTAATCAATCATTTGAACCACTTTGGCAGGAACGCCCGCCACAATCGCATTATCGGGAACATCTTTGCTGACCACCGCACCGGCGGCAACAATGGCATTTTCGCCAACGGTTACCCCCGGTAAAATCGTAGCGTTTGCGCCAATCCAGCAGTTTTTCTTTAAGTGGACAGGTTTGAGAATTAAGCCACGGCGTTGTGTGGGATTAGTCGGGTGATTGACCGTTAAAATGCTGGCTTTCGGACCGATTAGCACCTTATCTTCAATGGTAATACCGCCTAAATCGGTAAACATCACATTGCTGTTAATAAATATCTCTTTGCCAAAGCGAATATGGCTACCAAAATCCGAATACACAGGTAGACTAATCACGACACTTTCATCAATTTTTTGTCCTGATATTTCGCTAAAAACCGACCGCACTTCTTCGGGGGAATGATAACCGCTGTTGAGTGCTGCCAGTTTTGGCGCATTTTGCTCAACGATACGATGAATTTCTTCAAAAATCGGACTGCCTGCCAAAATCGGTTGGTTAAGGGGAAATGGGTTGGTCATTTTTCACTCCTATTTATCCTTTGGGTTAGCGGTAGGGTTTTGTCTTAAATCCTACCGCTACGCATTGATTATCTCAACTTCGCCTTAAAAAACTGTTCAAATTTATCAAACGGAATTTTGTTGGCTTGGTTGTCGTATAAATCCACGTGCGAGGCGTTTGGTACGATGTACAATTCTTTATCTTTGCTACCTAAGGCTTTAAATGCATCTTCCGAGAAATAACGTGAATGAGCTTTTTCGCCGTGAACCACGAGCGCAGGCGTTTTCATTTCGGCGGCGTATTGCAAAATCGGCATATTGATTAACGCCAATGTGCCAGTAGTTGCCCAAGAGCCTTCAGGGCTAGAATTTACCGCACGAGGGTGGAAACCGCGTTTGGTGGTGTAGAAGTCCGAATACTCTTTGACAAATTGCGGTGTATCGGCGGTGAATTGTTCACGGCGTAAATTATTTGCCGGCAATAAATCCGCATAATCGTTTTTAACCGCTTGCCAGCGTGCGTTATTCACGTCTTGTTTCATTTTATAGCGAGCATCAGCATCAATGCTGTCGTTATAGCCTTTGGCGGTAACACGTGTCATATCGTACATTGTGCTGACCGCAACGGCTTTAATACGTGTGTCGCTAATCGCCGCATTTAAGGCAAATCCTCCCCAGCCGCAAATGCCGAGAATACCAATTTCTTCACGATTCACATTGTCTAACGAACCGAGAAAATCCACTGCTGCCGAAAAATCTTCAGTGTTAATTTCAGGAGACGGCATATTGCGTGGCAAGCCCGAACTTTCGCCCGTAAACGAACCGTCAAACGCCAGCGTAACAAAACCGCGTTCCGCCAAAGTTTGTGCATATAAGCCTGAAGTTTGTTCTTTAACCGCACCAAACGGACCGCCTACTGCAATGGCCGGTAATTTGCCTTTGGCATTTTTCGGCATATACAAATCTGCCGCTAAAGTAATGCCGTAGCGATTTTTGAAGGTGACTTTGCGGTGTTCCACTTTATCGCTTTTCGGAAAAATTTTGTCCCATTCTTGGGTTAATTGAATATGTTGCGCAGGGACGTCTATCGCTGTCGCTGAAGTCATTTCTGCCATCACTGCTCCTGAAAATAAGGTTGAACTTAAAAATAATGCGGTAGTAAGTTTTTTGAGTTTCATTTTTTGCGCCTAAATGTGTTGAATGAGTGCATTTTAGAGCTAAGATTGTGGTGTAACAATCAATAAAAATAGAATAGTCTATTGCCAATATACAAATAATAGGGGAAAAAGTGCGGTAGGATTTTGACAAGATTTTGCAACTTACAAAGTTTGCCTTAAATCCGACCGCTTGCGGTTATTTCAGCAAAATCTCCATTGTTGCGGCTCGGCTTGTGCTTGCAATCATATGGTTCATATGTGGGCTTGAACGATATTTAGCACGATAAGCTTCATCAATTTTTTGATTAAGCGCTTCATCTTTAATCGGCTCAAATTGCACATCAAATACCTTACCAATGGCGTGAATTTTGCCTGCTTTTTGGTTCAGCGTGGCTTGATACCAGCGCGAAACCGTGCCGAAATAAGCGCGTACAAATAAGCGGTTATCCACCACGACTTCCCAAATCCACGTTGGCGTACCTGTAGTTTGCATATCAGGATGAAATGGGGCGATTTTTAAATCATCGGCTTGGTTGATTTGCTGTAAGGTTTCTGAATTCCACATTTTTTACTCCTTATTCGCTTAGTCGTTTGATAAGTTGTTGTTGATAATTTGGCAATTCGCTACGGCTGATATTTTGGAATACCAGTGGTGGCAGATAAGTCATTCCGCAATGTAAGGCGATTGCTTTCATCGGCAAAAAGACATCGGCAAGCTCGACACCAACACGTCCATTTTTGCCGTAAGTTTCTCTGCCGCCTGCAGCGGTGGATACCACAAGCATTTCTTTTCCTTTCCATAAGTCTTGCCCAACACTGCCCAAAACATCGTTCAGATAGGCTTTCAGCATTGGTGTAATGTTGAACCAATGGGTTGGGAAAATGAACACGACACGGTCGTGAGCCTGCATTAGCCGATATTCTTCATCAGCGTTAATCGCTCGGGTATCAAAACCGTAAAGGCTTTCCAAATTACGTACGGTAATCCCTTGCACACTTTGCACTGCCTGCTGCAAACCTTTGATAAAGGTTGAGCGTTCGGGGTATGGGTGCGACACGATAACGAGCGTTTTATTACTGAGTGTTTGTGCTTTTAGTGTAATCGGTATCGCACTGGCAGACGCTAAAACGGCTCCCGCTTTTAATAAAGTTCGGCGGTTCATTTTCTTCTCCTGCTGTTTTTTATAAGGGCATTGTAATGGACAGTTGATTTGCACTACAATCAATAAAAATAGAATTGTCTATTGTCAAAAAGAGAATAATTAAATGAACAAACTCGATGCGATTAAATATTTTTGCCTCGCCAGCGAAACGCTAAATTTTCGGGAAACAGCAATGCAGTTAGCGGTTTC
>NZ_JBGXYA010000043.1:0-10475 GCF_041814905.1 Glaesserella sp.
ATTTGGATATTGCCTTTGCCCAAACACGCTTAAAAGAAGCGCAGGCAAACAGCCAATATGCGGAAGCGGATATGGGCGTGAATGTCGGTTTAAACGGCTCAATAAGTGGCGGGATCAGTAATATCAATAGCGGTATTATTAACCCGTCTTCCAGCCGAAGCGGTGGCGGATACGGCGGCTTTTCCGCCTCGTGGGAGCCGGATATTTTCGGGCAAAAACGCAGTGATGCCGATGCGGCTTACTATGCGGCACTCGGGCAGCAAGAACAGCTTTACGGCACGCAGTTGTTAGTTGCCAGCCAAATTGCCGATAATTACTTTAAAATCTTTGCCACCGAACAGCAAAAGGCGTTGATTTCACAAAACTTAACCGTGTTAGCCGAGTTGCAACGTTATATTCAAGGGCGTTTCAATGCAGGGCAAGCAACCGCCTATGAAGTGAATGAAATTGCGGCACAAATCACCGCACTTCAAGCCAAACAAACGACATTAACCGCACAAGCGGTCAGTTTTGAACGCAATATTGCCATTTTGCTCGGGCAAACGCCGCAAGGTTTTCATCTTGTAAAACAGGGTAATCCGCTGGCGAAAATCCCAAATCCGCCGGCAGGGCAACAACCAAGTGATATCATTAACCGCCGCCCCGATTTACGTGCCAACGCTCAACAAATTCGTGCTTATAGTGCGAAGCTTGCCAGTGCTAAAGCAGATCTTTTACCACGCTTTGATATTCAATTTCTCGGACAAGGCGGGCGAATTGGGCTGAATAATGATCTGTCGCATTTATCCGGTATCGGTAGTTTTATCAGCGCAGGCGTACAGTTGCCGATTTTTACAAATGGGCGGATTGAAGCCAACATTGATGCTGCCGATGCCCGTTTAAAAGGTGCGGTAATTCAATATGATAAAACCTTACTCACAGCGCTTGCAGAAGTGGATAACAGTTACCAAATGCAACAAAGTTTGGCACGCCAAACCGCATTACTGACGAAAACCGTACAACAAGCACAGAAACAGGCGAAAGACAGTCAGCTTTTATTCAAACACGGCGATAAAACATTGGATGTAGCACTACGAGCACAAATTTCCGTTTTGAATTACCAAGAACAGCTCGTGCAATCTAATTTAAGCGCAGCACAGAATATGATTAATTTATACAAGGCATTGGGCGGAGGGTGGCAATAGTGCTTTGAATGGAGAACGTCACATAGCAAGCGGTACGATGTGGCAAAAATTTTGCAAAATAGTATACAAATCATACCGCTTGCAGGCTAAGCTTCCCTATATTCGGTAATCACTCGCGGGGTGAGTTTGGTGATCAGCTCGTAATTGATCACGCCGATAGCATCGGCGACTTCCTCTATTAACAATTTTTCCCCCCACAGTTCGACTTCATCGCCGACTTTATCTTGGCTGTCGGCGCCGAGATCGACGGTCATCATATCCATCGATACCCGTCCGACAATCGGTACTTTGCGTCCGTTAATAAATACCGGCGTGCCTTCCGGTGCATTGCGGGGGTAGCCGTCGCCATAGCCTATTGCCACCACGCCGATTTTGGTCTCTTTGTCACTGACCCAAGCTCCGCCATAACCGACGGGTTCACCTGCTTTGTGCGTACGAACTGCAATGAGAGAGGAAGAAAGCGTCATAACAGGCTTGAAGCCTAAATCGGTAATCGGCTGACTGTGTGGTGAAATGCCATGCATGATAATGCCAGGGCGAACCCAATCATAATGCGCTTCTTTCCAATAAAGGATGCCGCTTGAGGCTGAAATGCTACGTTCCGCCGAAGGGTAGGGTTTGGTTGCCTGTTCAAAGGTTGCGATCTGTTTTTCGGTATAGCCGCAATCAGGTTCGTCAGCCCGGCTGAAATGGCTGACAAAATTGATTTTTTCGACCAACGGACAGGCGCTCAGGCGTTGGTAAAATTCGGTCACTTGCTCCGGATGGATACCTAATCGGTGCATGCCGGTATCGATTTTCAACCAAACGGTGACCGGGAAGTAAATTTTGGTTTTGCGAGACCAAAACCCTTTTGCTTGTTCTTCCTGCCATTCTTTTGAAACGACTTCAAATAGTTCCAATTGTTCAGTACAATGAACAACGGTATCAAAACGACGGGATAATGTTTTAAGCAATTCTTCCTTATCAAAGAAACCTTCTAACAAGACAATTTTGCCGGCATAGCCGCTCTCTTGAATAGTAAGCGCTTCTTTAATTCGGGCAACACCGAAGGCATCAACGTGATTTTCTAAATTACGGAGTACATGATGAATGCCTTGTCCGTAGGCATTTGCTTTAACAACCGCACAAATTTTACTTTGAGGCGTTAAAGATTTTATCAGCGCTATATTGTGTCGTAAGGCACTACCGTTAATCGTTGCGGTGGCAGGTTTCATAAATTTTTTACCTAGTCAGATAGAAAGAGTTTTGTAAATTTTAGCTGGTCTGATTATACGCTTTTGAACGTAAATTCCCTAGTAATTAGGTCAGAATTGGGTACTATATAAACATAATTTATTTACATGAAGGAGGATCTTATGGATTTTGAATTACCTATTGTGTCAATTATTTTTGTGCTGCTTGTTGTAGTCGTACTGTTTTCTACGATTAAAACTGTGCCGCAAGGATTTCATTGGACAATCGAACGTTTCGGACGTTATACCAAAACATTAACACCGGGTTTAAATATTGTTGTACCTTTTATTGACCGAGTCGGACGCAAAATTAATATGATGGAGCAAGTATTGGATATTCCATCGCAAGAAGTAATTTCTAAAGATAATGCTAGCGTTGCCATTGATGCAGTTTGCTTTGTTCAGGTGATTGATGCCCGCCGTGCGGCTTATGAAGTTAACCACTTGGAACAAGCTATCGTGAATCTCACGATGACGAATATGCGTACCGTATTAGGTTCGATGGATTTAGACGATATGCTTTCACAGCGTGATTTGATTAACGGACGCTTACTTGCAATTGTGGATGAAGCCACCAATATTTGGGGAGTAAAAGTCACTCGTATCGAAATTCGAGATGTTCGCCCACCGAAAGAGTTGGTTGAAGCGATGAATGCACAGATGAAAGCGGAACGTAACAAACGTGCCGATATTTTAGAAGCGGAAGGTATCCGTCAGGCGGAAATCTTACGTGCGGAAGGTGAAAAACAATCGCGCATTTTGAAAGCGGAAGGTGAGCGTCAAGAAGCCTTCTTACAGGCGGAAGCCCGTGAGCGTGCGGCAGAAGCGGAAGCCAAGGCGACTAAAATGGTATCCGAAGCGATTGCGACAGGGGATACCAAAGCAATTAACTACTTTATTGCTCAAAAATATACGGAAGCGATTAAAGAAATCGGCTCTGCAGAAAACAGTAAAGTCGTATTAATGCCATTGGAAGCGGGTAATTTAATCGGCTCTGTTGCCGGTATTGCCGAACTTTTAAAAGGCGATAAACAGTAAATATAAAATGCGATGATCTGCGTGTTGCAGATCATCTCCATTAATTTGCAAAATTTTATTAAAATCTCACCGCTTGCAAGTGGACATGGATTATCCATTTTTAGCAAGCAAAGGATATTAGAAGGGGGAATTTAATTATGGAATGGTTTTCAGGTTCAACCGCTTGGTTAATTTTGGGGTTTGGATTGTTAATTTTAGAAACAATCGTTCCCGGTATTTTTATTATGTGGTGGGGATTCGCTTCGATTATTGTGGCGGGCGTTCTTTATTTATTCCCCGGACTTGCTTTCTCTTTACAAGCCGCTATTTTTGCAATTTTAGCCATTACTTTCAGTGTGTTATGGTGGAAATTCCAACATAGTCGAGACAAAAAAGAAGACAAAAAAGCCGAACTCAATTTCCGCGATCATGCAATGATTGGTTCTCGCGGATCGATTGTTGAAATCTTAGATAACGGCGTTGCCCGAGGTAAGTTCGGTGATACTACGTGGCGGGTAGTCGGAGAAAACTTAAAATTGGGTGACAAGGTAAAAGTCGAACAAGTTGAGGGAATTACGTTAAATGTAGTGAAAGTCTGACATAACAAGCGGTACGATTATGTAAAAATTTTACAAAATTGTACCGCTTGCTGTTTTGTACTTTATTAAAATAACTTTAAGAGTATTTCAGCTCATTGGGTTACCATTTTGGTCCATGCTCCATTTTGAAACTAGAATTTCACAAGGCAGCCAACCAATTTGATTGTGATATTTCACCATCGCCCATCCATGATGTAATTCGATTAATTCAACTTCTTGATCTTCCTTTATCGTTAATTCGGTTGGATTATATTCTCTAATCAAAAAACTATTATTAAGAAAATGTAGAGGAATGTAGGTTTCTATATCTTCTATTTTGCATTTATACCAGTGTGGATATTCTTGACAAGCCTCAATTAATTCGACTTTTATTCCTTTTGGAAAAGATGAATAAGTTAATATAGAATGATGGCTTCTTATTGTTTTTAGTATTATTCTTTTCGATTTAATATCATTTCTTCTGAGTGGATCTCCTAGATAGATTTGCTTAATTTCGTGTAAATAAGGCGTTTTACAATATGCGAGGCTATTCTCAAGTAATAAAACTAATGGGATTATTTTCTTATTAATATTTTGGTTGTACCAATATTCTAATAAGTTTTTATCTATAATTAGTTTATTTTTAGGAATCAAGAAAATAAAAGCATTGTTTACACTAAAACGAATTTTTATAGAATAGAATTCACTTGCAATTTTTTTCATCTGTTTATCAATATCTAGGCTATGATTTTCCTCAGATATTTTTGAGATAGAAGTAACAAAAATGTAGAAATCGTTAGTTAGATTAATAATGGGATTTATATCTATTTTATATTGCGTAACAGTCGCTTCTCTAACATATTTTCGTTTTTGACTAATTAATTGATAAACTAACATTGCCGTATGATGTGAACCACCAGTTTGACTTCCTTCATATATTTTTAACCAATCATAATAAAAAACAGTTATTGGCTTTCCTAGTCTAAATCCTTCGCTTTCAATATGGAATATATTATCTTGAAAATCCTCTTCTGTTAATCCAGCCAAATTTTCTGCTGGATACATGGCTTTTCCCCAAGAATAAATATTACTAAACCAACTGCCATTAATAGATTCATACCAATTTTTAACAAAACCCTTAGAACAACTCAAACTATTTAATAAAGAGAAATCAAATTTTTCTTCTAAGGATACTGTTTTTATTATGCTATTGACAAATATTTTCTGTAATGATTTGGGTAATTTATGTATATTATATTCATTAAAGGTCTCTTCCCAATGAATAAGCTTTCCACTATCAGCGCTTAATTGATAAAATTTAGGTAATTCAATATTTAATTGATTTAGATAAGATAGTTGTTGGTTAATTTGATAATATCGTGTTTTCTTATAAAGAAATTTAATGAGTTTTTCTATTAAATTTTCTTTGTTTATTATTTTTTCCATATGCTATCTCCATTTTGTAAAATCTTATGAAAATAAGAACGCTTGTAAACTATTTTATCTCTTGAATACTATTCAAAATCCGCTTATCCGAAATCGGATATTTTGTGCCAAGCTGTTGGGCGAACAGGCTGACACGCAACTCTTCAATCATATAACGAATTTCCAAGACTTCATCTGAAATCGGTTTGGACTTTGGTAGTTTTGCCAACAGTTGTTGATAGGCATTTTGCACCTGTTCAACGCGTAACATTTTGGCTCGGTCGGCATTGCTATCTACCACCAACTTATCTAACCGCTTGTCGATAGCGGTAAGATAGCGGTGTAAATCTGCAAGGCGTTTGTAGCCCGTTTTGGTGACAAAATCAGGGTAAATCAAACCGTCGATTTGGGCTTTAATGTCTGATAGGGCAAATGCCATCGTGAAATCTAACTTACCTTTTAGACGTTTGTTGATTTCATAGGCAAGGGTGAGATTTTTCTCAACCTGTTTGGCTATTTCGACCGTGGTGTCGTTTAAATTCGCCCTAACGTAGTCGTGCAGGGAGTTAAATTTTTCTTCTGACCAAACAAAGCCACCAAACTCTTCCATCAACTTATCTACCGCACAGGCGATACAGTCGTCAATCAGTTCTAGCACCTTGCCGAACGGGGCAAAATATAAACCCAGTTTAGCCTTATTCGGCAGTTTTTCGTGCAGATATTTAATCGGCGACGGCACGTTTAGCAATAGTAATCGGCGTAAGCCTGCTTGCATTGCTTTGGCTTGCTCAAATTCCGTTTCAAACAGCTTGATCCCAACAGCATCTTTTTCATCGACAATCGCTGGGTAGGCTTTTACGCTGAAATGTTGTTTTTTCTGCTCGTAGCATTGTGGTAAATCGGCAAAATTCCACAAATGCACACCGCTTTGTTCAATTCCATCATCGGCAATATTAGAAAGCGTGCTTTGTACTTGATCTTTCAGTTGGAATTTTAATTCATCAAGGTTTTCACTTTCTGCAAGGCTTTTACCTTTTTCATCAATCACACGGAAGCTGATCCGCAAATGCGGTGGCAGTTGGCTTAAATCCCACTGTTCAGGTTCAACCAAAACCCCTGTCATTCGGCGAAGTTCATAACTTAGGCTTTCCAACAACGGCTTTTTAAATGGCTCTGCACGAGATAAAAACGCTTCCGCATAATTTGGTGCAGGTACAAAACTACGGCGAGTGGCTTTCGGTAGCGATTTAATCAATGCAATGATAAGCTCTTGACGTAACCCCGGAACGTGCCAATCAAAGCCGTGCGTTTCCACTTGGTTTAGCAACGGCAACGGAATATGTACCGTCACCCCGTCCGTTTGTGAGCCGATTTCAAACTGATAGCTCAACTTCAGTTTGAGCGAACCTTGATACCAGAAATTTGGGAAATCCAACTCGCTGACTTTGTTGGCGTTATCATTCATCAAGAATGATTTTTCAAAGTTCAGTAGTTCAGGATCTTTCTCGGACGCTTTTTTCCACCAGCTATCAAAATGCTTGCTGGAAACGACATCTGTGCCGATCCGCTGATCGTAAAATTCAAACAGCACTTGCTCGTCCACCAAAATATCACGGCGACGAGATTTGTGTTCCAACTCTTCGATCTCTTTGATCAAGCGGTTATTTTCTTTAAAAAATTTGTAATTGTTATGCCATTCGCCTTCCACCAACGCCGAGCGGATAAAAATTTCACGGCTGACAACAGGATCGATTGCCCCATACATCACAGGACGGCTGGCGACAATCGGAATACCGTAGAGCGATACTTTTTCATCGGCAACCACCGCCCCTTTCGATTTTGCCCAGCGTGGTTCGCTGTAACTGGATTTGGTTAAGTGTTTGGCAAGTGGCTCAACCCATTCAGGTTCAATCCGAGCCACCATTCGCCCCCACAATTTGGTGGTTTCAACCAATTCCGCCGCCATTACCCATTTCGGCTGTTTTTTGAAAAGCACAGAATTAGGGAATAGGTAGAAATGAGCATTTCTCGCCCCTAAATAGTGCATTTTTTCGTTATCTTTCAAGCCGATATGCGACAATAAACCCGATAATAAAGCGGTGTGAATTTGCTGATAATTTGCAGGTTCACTGTTAATCGGTAAGCCCATTTCACGCACCGCAAGGCGAAGCTGATGATAAATATCCTGCCACTCACGCACTCGCAGATAGTTGAGATAATCTTTTTGGCAGAGTTTGCGGAACTGATTTTTAGTGAGTTCCTTTTGTTGCTCTTGAATAAAATGCCACAGGTTCACAAAGGCTAAAAAATCGCTCTCTTTATCGGCAAAACGGCGGTGTTTATCATCTGCTGACTGCTGTTTTTCCTGTGGACGCTCACGGGGATCTTGAATAGATAATGCGGATACGATCATCATCACTTCGTGCAAACTGCCGTTTTTTACCGCTTCGATCACCATACGACCCAGACGGGGATCGATAGGGAGTTGGGCGAGTTGGCGGCCGATTTGGGTTAGTCGGAAATTTCCCTCCCCCCGTTTACGGGGGGAGGTGTCCGCAGGACGGAGGGGGGCATTCCCCCCCTCAGGGCTTTGCCCAGCTCCCCCCGTAAACGGGGGGAGCGAATGTTTTACATTTTCTATGGCTTCTAATTCTTCCAAAAGACGAATACCATCTTGAATATGCCGCTGATCCGGTGCATCAACAAACGGAAACGAAGCAATATCCGTCAGACCCAACGCCGTCATCTGCAAAATAACCGAAGCCAGATTTGTCCGCAAAATTTCAGGATCAGTAAACTGCGGACGGGCGTTAAAATCCTCTTCCGAATACAAGCGGATACATATCCCTTCTGAAATACGTCCGCAACGCCCTTTACGCTGGTTGGCGGAGGCTTGAGAAATCGGCTCAATCGGCAAACGCTGAACTTTGGTGCGATAGCTATAACGGGAAATACGAGCCGTTCCCGTATCGATCACATACTTGATATTCGGGATAGTCAGCGAGGTTTCCGCCACGTTAGTCGCTAGAATAATGCGGTTCAGGCTACTTGGGGTAAAAATGCGTTGTTGTTCTGCGGTTGATAAACGGGCATATAACGGTAGAATTTCCGTATGGCGAAGTTCTTGCTTCTGTAAGGCTTCGGCGGTATCACGAATTTCTCGCTCACCGTTCATAAAAATCAAAATATCGCCCCGACCTTCCGCTTGCAGTTCGTCCACCGCATTGAGAATGCCTTGTAGTTGGTCTTGATCTTCTTCCTCAACAAGCGGACGATAACGCACTTCCACAGGATAAGTTCTGCCCGACACTTCGATGATCGGTGCGTTGTTGAAATGTTTAGAAAAACGTTCCACATCAATGGTTGCCGATGTGATGATTACCTTCAAATCAGGGCGTTTTGCCAAAATTTGTTTGAGATAACCGAGAATAAAATCGTTGTTGAGCGAGCGTTCGTGGGCTTCGTCAATAATCAGCGTATCGTATTGATTGAGATAGCGGTCGTTTTGGATTTCGGCAAGCAGAATACCGTCCGTCATCAATTTGACGAGCGTGTTATCACTGATCTGATCGTTAAAGCGGACTTTATAACCGATAGTCGAGCCAAGTTCCGATTTCAACTCTTCGGCAATGCGTGTCGCCACCGAGCGAGCCGCAATACGTCTAGGTTGCGTATGCCCGATTAGCCCTTTCACCCCAAGCCCAAGTTCCAAACACATTTTCGGCAACTGCGTGGTTTTACCCGACCCCGTTTCCCCTGCAATCACCACCACTTGATGTTCGGCAATCAGTTTTAAAATTTCGTCACGGCGAGCAGAAACAGGCAGATCAGGGTACTCAATTTTTAGTTGTTCAGCTTGTTGTTTACGCGTGAGATAACGGCTTTTACAAGCGGTCAGATCCGTTTCAATTTCTGCAATAATGGCTTGTTTGGCATTTTCATTTTTGATATTGGAAATGCCGTGAATTCGAGAATGTAAACGGCGATAATCTAAATTGGTTATATCTTTTAATTGGGCTAACAATGCTTTTTGAGCATCATCAAGCGATCGGTTTTTTTTATTGTTTTGCAAATTTTGTTTCATTTTATCGCTGATATTTTATGGTATTTGATAATGCGCAAGATTGTACCATAGAACGAGGATTGGTTCAGGTTTTAGGCTTGCCTATATACGGTATAATCCCTACAATGACTTATACTTCAAAGAATCATAATTGCAAACAAACACGATGTCTCAAAATAAACTCACTTCAGAACAAATTGCCATTTTAGATTTTTGGCACAAAATTGAATTTTTCCTACCCTACGATCTGCAAGACGCACTTTCTAAAATTACAAAGAAAAAGCAGATTTACCAGCCTTTTTCCGCACAAGCTATTTCGACCTATCAAGCTGAAGATCTTTGGTTAAATCCTTATAAAGGTGAAAATGAAATTGTGGTGGGCTTCGATCTGTTTATCGGTATTTATGAAAAGGAGGAACTAGGGGTGCAGCTAAAAGAGATGCTTGCCTTAGGAGAGGAAAGCGACAATGTTCGTTTTATTGGAAATCAGTTGACTAAACGTAATTTCACTGAAGAAGGCAAGGGGTTAAGTTGTTGCGCCAAAATCAGTTTGGATGAATTGGGGCGATTAGATCCATATAAATCGGGTAATATTGAAGTTTCTACTGCACCGTGGGCAATAGGGCAAATCCGTCAGCACGGTGGAGATGTAAGCTGTCTTGATTTTGATAAATTTGATGGAGAAATGAAATTATTAAAAGATTTGTTGGCAGACTTTTTGAAAACGCAGATTGAACCGAAAGTTACTGAAGAAAATCCATTACCGGCTTTAAATGGTGAGAACATTGCAGAATTGGTGCAAATAGTGACAGATTGGATGCATTTCCAATCTGAACAAACAGGTTTACCCGAGCTTTATCTTTATCCACGTAAAGGAACAGTAAAACAAGAGAAAACAGGGAATAGTGAAATTGTGCCTTTTAGTGTAGAAGTTGAGCACATTCAAATTTCTATTATGAATAGCTTTTTTGCA
>NZ_JBGXYA010000044.1:0-7124 GCF_041814905.1 Glaesserella sp.
AGATTTGATGAAAAATTTGCAAAATGAAACAATAGTGTTATATACGGGAATAAATCTAGATATGCTGGAAACAGAAGGCGGTTCTGGTTATTGGGATATTAATGAAAGTCGAATTAAAAACATTGATTATTTGCTCGCAGTAAAAAATCATAATCCAGTGTATGCAACAGATACGCATAAAGTACCAAAAGGGACAGCATTTTTAATTGCCAAAGTATCAGGAATGTTTACAGAACAATGTGCTAAATATAAAGGTAAAAAAGTTATTACACTTTCAGAATATGCAGATATTTGTATTCCAAATGCTTGGCTGAGTTTGACTGAAACAGGTGGTTTACCTGCTCGACGATATTTTGATACACAAAAGGTCTTAGATACGTTGGAGATTAATTTGAATAAACTTGAGTGGAAGCCTTTTATACCTAAAATGCCTTGTAAACCACATTCAAGAAGATATTTATGAAAATACAAGCGGTGAGATCTGATAAAAAATTTACAAAATTTTGTGAAGAAGTGACCGCTTGTAACTGATTTTTATAAGTGAGATAAATAGGAAATTTTCTTCGATCTCACTCCCCTCTTTAGCAAAGAGGGGCAGGGGGAGATTTGGCAGAAGTGAATAACGAAGAAAATAGCTAATAAGAGATATTTATCAAAAAAACTTTTAGGACTATTTAATCTCTCACTTTGCTATCTAGCTTGCCAAATCTCCCCTAACCCCTCTTTGCTAAAGAGGGGGATCAGATCGAAGACATAATCGCATTCAACAACAGAGAAAAAACTATGCCAAAACGTACAGATATAAACACGATTTTAATTATTGGTGCTGGTCCGATTGTGATTGGGCAGGCGTGTGAATTTGATTACTCAGGGGCGCAGGCGTGTAAGGCGTTGCGTGAAGAAGGGTATAAAGTGGTGTTGGTGAACTCAAACCCAGCGACCATTATGACCGACCCGAATATGGCGGACGTGACCTATATTGAGCCGATTGAGTGGCGAACGGTGGCGAAAATCATCGAAAAAGAGCGTCCTGATGCGATTTTGCCGACAATGGGCGGTCAAACGGCATTAAACTGTGCTTTAGATTTATCTCGTAATGGGGTGTTAAAACAGTTCAATGTTGAGCTGATCGGGGCGAGTGAAGATGCGATTGATAAGGCGGAAGACCGTGGTCGTTTCAAACAAGCGATGGAAAAAATCGGTTTGTCTTGCCCGAAATCTTTTATTGCTCACACCCTTGAAGAAGCCTTGAAAGCACAGGAAGCGGTCGGTTTCCCAACATTAATTCGTCCATCATTTACAATGGGCGGTTCAGGTGGCGGTATCGCTTATAACCGTGATGAATTTTTAGCGATTTGCGAACGGGGATTTGAAGCGTCGCCAACCCACGAATTGTTGATTGAACAATCTGTACTTGGTTGGAAAGAGTATGAAATGGAAGTGGTGCGTGATAAGGCGGATAACTGCATTATCGTCTGTTCGATTGAGAACTTTGACCCGATGGGCGTGCATACGGGCGACAGCATTACCGTTGCACCTGCACAAACTTTGACCGATAAAGAATATCAAATTATGCGTAATGCTTCTTTGGCGGTGTTGCGCGAAATCGGCGTGGATACGGGCGGTTCAAACGTGCAATTTGCGATCAACCCTGAAAACGGCAAGATGATCGTAATTGAAATGAACCCACGCGTGAGCCGTTCTTCTGCCCTTGCGTCTAAAGCGACAGGCTTCCCGATTGCAAAAGTGGCGGCAAAATTAGCGGTGGGTTATACCTTAAATGAACTACGCAACGATATTACAGGCGGTTTAATTCCAGCGTCTTTTGAACCAACCCTTGACTATGTCGTAACTAAAATTCCACGCTTCGCCTTTGAAAAATTTGCGAATGCAGACGACCGTTTAACCACACAAATGAAGTCTGTGGGCGAAGTGATGGCGATGGGAAGAACCTTCCAAGAGAGCTTGCAAAAAGCGTTGCGTGGCTTAGAAACGGGGATTTGTGGTTTTAATTTATTATCGGAAGAGTCTGAAAAAATCCGCCGTGAACTGGCAAACCCAGGTCCGAACCGCATTCTTTATGTTGCTGATGCCTTTGGTGCTGGCTTTAGCTTGGACGAAGTTCATCACTATTCAAAAATCGATCCGTGGTTCTTAATTCAAATTCAAGATTTGGTGCAAGAAGAGCTTGCTCTTGAGAAAAAACAGTTAAGCGATTTGGATCGTGAAGAATTACATCGTTTAAAACGCAAAGGTTTCTCGGATAAACGTATCGCCCAACTTACCAAAGTCAGCGAAAAAGCGGTGCGTGATTATCGCCATACCCTTGGTATTCTGCCGGTTTACAAACGTGTCGATACCTGTGCGGCGGAGTTTGCTTCTGATACGGCTTATCTCTATTCTACTTACGAAGAAGAGTGCGAAGCGAACCCGTCTGATCGTAAAAAAGTGATGATTTTAGGTGGTGGGCCGAACCGTATCGGACAAGGGATTGAGTTCGATTACTGCTGTGTTCACGCTTCCCTTGCCTTGCGTGAAGCAGGTTATGAAACCATTATGGTGAACTGCAACCCTGAAACCGTTTCGACGGATTTTGATACATCTGACCGCTTGTATTTCGAGCCATTAACGTTGGAAGATGTGTTGGAAGTGGTGCGTGTAGAACAGCCGTGGGGCGTAATTGTTCACTATGGCGGTCAAACGCCGTTAAAACTGGCAAATGCTTTACACGAAAACGGCGTGAACATTATCGGCACATCAGCAGACAGCATTGATGCGGCGGAAGACCGTGAACGCTTCCAAAAAATCTTACACGATTTGAACCTAAAACAACCGGCTAACCGTACTGCCCGCAATGCACAAGAAGCGGTAGCATTGGCAAATGAAGTGGGTTATCCGTTGGTAGTTCGCCCGTCTTATGTACTTGGCGGACGAGCAATGCAAATCGTCTATAACGATGAAGAATTGAACAAATATATGCGTGAAGCGGTGTCTGTGTCTAACGACAGCCCGATCTTGCTCGACCATTTCTTGAACAATGCGATTGAAGTCGATGTGGACTGTATCTGTGACGGTGAAAACGTGGTGATCGGCGGTATTATGCAACACGTTGAACAAGCAGGGATCCACAGTGGAGACTCGGCGTGTTCTCTGCCTGCCTACTCGTTAAGCGGTGAGATCCTCGATGAAATTCGCAGACAGACCAAAGAAATGGCGTTTGCTCTTGGGGTGAAAGGCTTAATGAATGTACAGTTTGCGGTGCAAAATGATGTGGTATATGTTCTCGAAGTAAACCCTCGTGCCAGCCGTACAGTGCCGTTTGTGAGCAAAGCGACAGGTCAGCCGTTAGCCAAAATCGCCGCACGAGTAATGGCAGGGGAAAGTCTTGCGGAACTCAATGCTCTCGAAGAAGTAATCCCACAAAAATACTTCGTTAAAGAAGCGGTGTTCCCATTCATCAAATTCCCGGGGGTAGATACGATTTTAGGCCCTGAAATGCGTTCAACAGGGGAAGTAATGGGCGTGGGCGAAACCTTTGCCGAAGCTTTCTTTAAAGCACAGCTAGGGGCTGGGGAACGTATTCCAAGAACAGGAAAAGTGTTCTTATCGGTAGATAACAACGATAAACCTCGTTTACTTGATGTCGCAAAACGCCTACAAGAGCAAGGCTATGGCTTATGTGCAACCTTAGGCACAGCAAAATTCTTACGCGAAAACGGCATTGCGACTCAAATCGTGAATAAAGTGCGTGAAGGCAGACCGCATATCGTTGATGCGATTAAAAACGGCGAAATTGCGATGGTGATCAACACCGTAAACGGTGAGCCTGAAGTGATTGCCGACAGCCACTCAATCCGTCGCACCGCACTGCAACAACGTGTGCCTGTCTATACCACGATTGCAGGAGCCGATGCGATTTCCGAAGCGGTGAAACATATCAATGAGTTTAGCGTGTATTCGGTGCAGGAGTTACATCAAGGGCTGAAATACTAAACGGGGTAAAAGTAAAAATGGCACCGAATTATGCCATTTTTATCTACGATCAAGCGGTCAGTTATGGTGATTTTTTTGCAAATTTCATTCGCAAACCGACCGCTTGTATTGAGTGAATTAACCTATTATTTCGGTATTTTTTGGCACGTTGGACAATAAAATGTATTACGTTGCCCGATCACTTTTGCCTCAATAATGGATCCACAATCATTACATTCTTCGCCTTTACGCCCATAAACTTGTAACACTTGAGCAAAATAGCCGGGTTTTCCATCGGGCTGAATAAAGTCTTTTAGCGTCGTTCCGCCCTGAATAATGGCTTTAGTGAGAACATCCTTAATCACCGTAACTAAGCGTTCGCACTGTTTAGGTTTGAGATTTTGAGCCGCTAATTCAGGATGAATGCCCGCCATAAAAAGCGATTCACAAGCATAAATATTGCCTACACCAACTACAATCGCATTATTCATAATAAAGTTTTTTACGGCGACGGTTTTATTACGGCTCTGTTTATACAAGTAATCCGCCGTAAAATCCTCAGACAATGGCTCCGGTCCTAGTTTTGCAAGTAAATCGGCACGCTGCGCATTTTCAACCCATAACCAAGCACCGAATCTACGCGGATCGTTATAACGTAAAATGACACCGCTTTGCGTGACGAGATCCACATGATCGTGCTTGCCGATCACTTTCGGTTGTGCTTTTGACAGAATCCCAAGGGAACCTGACATGCCCAAATGGACTAAAATATCGCCTTTATCGGTATGAATAATCAGATATTTTGCACGGCGGTAAATCGACTGAATTTTAGCACCGGACATTGCTGATAATTCATCACTCACCAACCAACGTAACTGCTTTTGACGAATCACTATCTGTTCAATGGTTTCACCGACTAAATAGGGAGAAACACCACGCACACTGGTTTCAACTTCAGGTAATTCAGGCATAGAATGTCCTTAATTAAATCGTTCATTGTACTTTTTCACACCGGGTAGAATCATACCGATGATACACCCAATTATTGCAAACGGCAGCCATTCAATCGAATAATTTTTGAGTGGCAAGCTATTCATAAATTCAATACCGGAAACGGATAATACCGCCACAATCGTGACCATAGCAATCGACAACAACTGCGCGGATTTAGGTAACGGCATAAATAAATTAACGAATAATACCAACATGGTCGTCATCGCAATCGGATATAACACTAACAAAACCGGGACGGATTTACTGATCACGGTATTCAGCCCTTGATTCGCTAATCCAAACCCAATCAGCGTGAAAACAAGCGTATAAGTACGATACGAAATTCTCGGAAAAATCGAATTAAAATAGGAAGATGTTGCAACAACTAAGCCGATTGCCGTCGTTAAACAGGCAAGGCTAACAATCAATCCTAATAATGTTCTGCCAAAATCACCAAACGCTTGTGCTGCCGCTTGGTTAAGAATAAAGGTACCTAAATTCTGCCCTTTGGTTACGACTTCTCTTACCATTTCATCCGTTAACGGAGTATTATTACCTACCCAACCAATCGAAATATAGATAAAAGCAAGTGAAACCGCAGCAATAGCTCCTGCAACCACAGTTTGCTTAAAGAGATTTTCTTGCCGATGGCTTTTAGTTCGAATGGCATTAATCACAACCACGGAAAAAGCGAAAGAAGCCAGTACATCCATGGTTTGGTATCCCTCAATAAATCCGGTAATTAATGGATTATGGATACCCATCGATGTTGCGCGGTGACTATCCGTTAACAATAACATCGCCATTCGGACAACCAATGCAATAATGGCAATCAACAAAACCGGCGTAAGAATAGCCCCGATTCGGTCAACCATTTTTGTCGGATTCAAACTAACCCATAGCGTAATACCAAAATAGATGAGGGTAAAAATGAATAATGAAACGGGATTTGCCTCACCGATAAAGGGAGTGACGGCAAGGTCGTAAGCGGTAGCGCCGGTCCTTGGAATGGCAAAAAACGGCCCGATAGTTAAATAAATCGCGCTTAATAACACCAAAGACAGCAACGGATGGATATTTTCTAACGCTTTTTTGTAGCCGCCCTCATAGCGCGCGGCAACAATAATACCCAATAGCGGTAAACCAACACCGGTAGCGACAAAACCGATAATTGCCGGCCAAAATTCAGCGCCGCTGTCAAAGCCCAATTTAGGCGGGAAAATTAGGTTACCTGCGCCAAAAAAGATCGCAAACAACATAAACCCCACCACAAAGGTGTTTTTATTCATCGTAAAACCTCAATGATGGGCGACAATCGCCCTATCCACACAAAATAAAAAGGAAAATTTCCAAAAGAAAACCGAATTCTACATTTGCAAAATTCGGTTTAAAACAGACCGCTTGTTGCGGTTAATTCATGTATAAACCACCGTTGACATGGATGGTTTCACCGTTGATGTAAGCGGCATCATCGGATGCTAAAAACGCAACGGCTTTGGCAATATCCTGTGCAGAACCAAGTTTGCCTGCTGGGATTTGGCTTAAAATTGCATTTTTCTGCTCTTCAGTAAGTTCATCGGTCATATCCGTAGCAATAAAGCCAGGAGCCACCACGTTTACGGTTACACCGCGTGAAGCGACTTCTTTCGCCAACGATTTAGAAAAACCGACAAGACCGGCTTTTGCCGCACAGTAGTTGGTTTGTCCCGGATTACCTGATGAACCAACCACAGAGCCGATAGAGATAATACGGCCGCCTTTTTTCATCATAGGGCGTAATACTGCTTTGGATAAACGGTAAATTGAGGTTAAGTTGGTTTGAATAATATCGAACCAGTCATCTTCTTTCATACGCATTAATAAACCGTCACGGGTAATCCCTGCGTTATTGACGAGAATATCAATGTCGCCGAATTGTTCTTTAATTTGAGCAAGCACTTGCTCGATAGATTCAGCATCCGCTACGTTTAAGACTAAACCTTTGCCTTTGTCACCTAAGTAAGCTGAGATTGACTCCGCCCCTTTTTCTGATGTTGCCGTGCCGATAACGAATGCACCTTTAGAAACTAATTCTTCAGCGATTGCACGCCCAATTCCACGGGTTGCCCCAGTGACTAATGCGATTTTATTTTGCATATATTAATCCTATTTTATGTGTA
>NZ_JBGXYA010000045.1:0-54471 GCF_041814905.1 Glaesserella sp.
AGAATTCGCTCCGTTTTTACGCGACTATAGCTCAGTTGGTTAGAGCACCACCTTGACATGGTGGGGGTCACTGGTTCGAGTCCAGCTAGTCGCACCATTATTCCTATCGTTACTTAACGTAACTTATCGCAAAGCCCTTGACACACAAAGTTTCAAGGGCTTTTTCTCTTATTCATCGCTCTTTGTTGCTTCACGATTCCTTAAGCTACTTTTGTCGGCTTTTTAACTTTACTAACAGCGGATGCGGGTTCACTGGATTTTCAATAATCGATGCGGTACGAATCATCTCCACCGTTTCAATCGCAGCACGATTTTCTTCAATCCCAAAACCATTTCCTTCCAACACTAATTGATAATTCGGTGTATGTAAATCAGTAAAGCCGTTAGAAAACTCCAGTTCCTCGCCTTCAATCGTAATACTGCGGTAAGTGAGTTTTTCCCCTTGCACGGCATTTTCAGGTAAATGTGTTGCATCAATGGATAAAAACCATCTAACTCTTGCCCGCTCATACTCTAAATAGCCTGAGGTCGTTTTCTCGTCACGATAGTAAACTTCATTTTTAACCACTTTACCAAAGATGAAATGAAGCATATCGTAAAAATGAATCCCGATATTTGTCGCAATGCCGCCTGATTTACGGTTTACGCCTTTCCAGGATTTTAAATACCATTTTCCTCGAGATGTTAAATAAGCCAAATCTACATCAAAGACTTTATTTTTCGGGGCGGCATCGACTTTTTCTTTTAATGTAATAATGGAGGGATGTAATCTTAGCTGTAAAATAGAATTCACCTTTGTGCCGTACTTTTTCTCATATTTTGCAAGAGTATCTAAATCTTTAGCGTTTAACACTAATGGTTTTTCGCAAATGACATCAATACCGTTTTTTAATGCATATTTCATGTGAGGTAAATGTAGGTAGTTCGGCGAACAGATTGAAATATAATCCAGTTTCTTTCCTTGCAATTTTTGATCTTCAACAAAAGCTTCAAATTCTTCAAATTCAGTAAAAAATTCGGCTTCAGGGAAATGGCTGTCCATAATACCGACCGAATCATTTACATCCATTGCAACGGTTAAATTGTTACCAGTTTCTTTGATCGCTTTCAAATGGCGGGGCGCGATATACCCTCCTGCTCCAATAAGAGCAAAATTTTTCATATCAGATTCCTTGATTAAACCTTGACTTTATTCATTAAATTGACGACATTTTATTTCTATCGGTGAGTTGTGTATAACCGTGAAACGCAAGTTCCATGATATAAATCAATAGGATCGGAAGTGTTAATTTACCATTCATTGGTCATTTTCTCAATCTGTGGATTTGTCCAATCCAACGCAGATTAATCAGTGAATATTCCATATTTCTTTACAGTTGAGCCTTTAATTCATCGTAATCCGAATACGATAAATCTCCTATTTTTTCAAAAACAAGCGGTCGTTTTCAGCCAAAAATTTGCAAAAAATTGGCTGAAACCGACCGCTTGTCAACACGTTAATGCGCTTCGTCCCAGTTGTTACCGATCCCCACTTCTGCGATTAACGGAACATTCAGCTCAATCGCTTTTTCCATTTCGGCTTTAATCAGCGGAGTATAATGTTCAACGCGATCGGCTTTCACTTCAAACACCAATTCATCGTGAACCTGCATAATCATCCGAATATCATTACAATGGCGGATTGCATTATCAATCCCAATCATAGCAACCTTAATAATATCTGCTGCGGTACCTTGCATCGGCGCATTGATTGCGACACGCTCGGCGGCTTTGCGGCGGATTTGGTTGCTTGATTGAATATCCGGCAGATATAAACGGCGACCAAACAGCGTTTCAACATAGCCTTTTTCTGCCGCTTTTTCACGAATATCCAACATGAATTGTTGCACCGCCGGATAACGTTGGAAATAGAGATCCATATATCTTTGCGCATCGTTGCGGGAAATACCGAGCTGATTGGATAAACCGAAAGAAGACATTCCGTAAATCAACCCGAAGTTAATCGCTTTCGCGCTACGACGTTGTTCACTTGTAACGTCTTCCAACGGCACGCCGAAAATCTCCGAAGCGGTGGAACGGTGAATATCTTTCCCTTCGGCGAAAGCCTTAATCATATTGGCGTCATTGGCAAGGTGCGCCATAATGCGTAATTCAATTTGAGAATAGTCCGCAGCTAAAATAACATAACCTTCGCGTGCGATAAAGGCTTGGCGAATGCGTCTGCCTTCCTCGTTACGAATCGGGATATTTTGCAGGTTCGGATCGCTCGAAGAGAGTCGTCCCGTTGCCGTTACCGCCTGATGGTAGGAAGTATGTACTCTGCCCGTTTGCAGGTTGATCATCTGCGGTAATTTGTCGGTATAGGTCGATTTCAGTTTGCTCAAGCCTCGATGTTCCATCAACAACACAGGTACTTTATGTCCCATTTGAGCCAATTCTTCCAAAACTTCTTCATTGGTCGAAGGCGCACCTTTCGGGGTTTTCTTTAAAATCGGCAAACCGAGTTTGTTAAACAGAATCTCTTGTAACTGTTTGGTTGAAGCCAGATTAAACACCTCACCCGCCTCAGCGTGAACGTCTTTTTCGAGTTCTGCCAAGCGCCGTTCGATTTCTGCCGAATGCGCCATCAGCCGTTGCGGATCAATCAATACGCCGTTACGCTCAACGCGAGAAAGTACACTCGCCAACGGCATTTCAATCCGTTCGAACAGTTTCAATAATTCAGGGGATTTCGCCAATTCCGCCGAC
Organism: Glaesserella sp.; assembly: GCF_041814905.1. NCBI lineage: Bacteria > Pseudomonadati > Pseudomonadota > Gammaproteobacteria > Pasteurellales > Pasteurellaceae > Glaesserella > Glaesserella sp. Next base: position 2,749 of record NZ_JBGXYA010000045.1, read on the forward strand.
AACACTTGATGCAATTTCATCGTAATATCCGCATCTTCTGCAGCATATTCCGTTGCTTTATCTAACGGGATTAGATCGAAAGTTATCTGATTTTTACCCTTGCCGGCAATCTCTTCAAACGGAATCGTTTGATAGCCTAAATAGCGGTCGGCGAGATCATCCATATTGTGACGACCGGTACTGTTTAAGGTGTAAGATTCAAGCATTGTATCAAACGCGACGCCTTGTACATCAATGCCGTTATGCGCGAAAACGGTCAAATCGTATTTAATATTCTGCCCGATCTTTTTGATTTTCGGATTAGTCAGAATCGGGGTTAAATCCGCCAATACCTTGGCTTTATCCAACTGATTCGGGAGCATTTGTTCAATGTGATTTCCATTGTCAGACTCTTCAAACAGGTCGTCCTGCTGCGGCGGTGTTGTACCTTTATGCGCCAACGGGATATAGCATGCTTCACCATTGGCTAACGCAAAAGAAATTCCGACTAAATTTGCCTGCATGGCATCCAGATTATCCGTTTCGGTATCTAATGCGACAAACTCCGCTGATTGTAATTTTTCCAACCATTGGCTGAATAGTTTCGCTGAATTCACACACTGATAAGCCGAACGCTCAATCTCAATCTTCACCGAATTTGCAAAATTCTGCTCGAAACTGACCGCTTGTTGGGTTGCTTGATAATTATTCGGAAGCTTCTCCTGTGTGGTTAGAGTCACCGGATTATTATTCCCCATGACTTCGCTCAACCAACGTTTAAATTCATAGCGTCCGAATAGTTCGACCAATTGCTCGCGCTGTTGCGGTTGGGTTAATAACTGATCGTGGGTGATCTCTAGTTCCACATCGGTTTTAATCGTAGCTAACAAATAGGAGAGATCCGCCGTCTCTTTTTCCGCTTCCAGTTTCGGCGCAAAGTTTTTTGCCCCGCGAAAAGAGAGCGCCGCAACTTTATCCAAATTCGCATAGATCTCTTTTATCGAACCGATACCTTGTAACAAAGCAATCGCCGTCTTTTCGCCTACCCCTTTTACACCGGGAATATTATCGGAAGCATCGCCCAATAAGGCCAAATAATCGATGATGAGCTCCGGCGGAATACCGTATTTTTCAATCACGCCTTCGCGATCAAGGACGGTGTTATTCATGGTGTTGATCAACATAATATGTTCATTTACCAACTGCGCCATATCTTTATCGCCGGTGCTGATCAAGACATCTTTCCCAGCCTTTGAAGCCTGTATGGCAAGCGTACCGATCACATCGTCCGCTTCCACACCCTCAACCGACAACAGCGGAATACCAAGCGCTTTAATCATGGCGTGCAGCGGTTGAATTTGTGAACGCAGTTCATCAGGCATCGGCGGTCGGTGGGATTTATATTGTTCAAACAGCTCGTCTCGGAAGGTTTTACCTTTCGCATCAAACACGACGGCAATATGGCTGGGTTCCACCTGATTGATTAAACTTTTCAACATATTCAGTACGCCATACATTGCACCGGTCGGCTCCCCCTGTTTATTGGTTAACGGAGGAAACGCATGGAAAGCACGATAGAGGTAAGAAGAACCGTCTACCAGAACGAGAGGATTTTGCGCGATAGTTGCCATTTGAGATCTCTTTGTGTGTCAAAAATGGCTCATTATAGCGAAATCGCTCAAATTACTGAAAAGGTTTTGGGCATTACTGTAATTTGCTTGGCGCTATCAGCAATCTAACATCGCGCAGATTGCGATTTTTTTCATCTCAGTTAGCCCAACGATTTAAATTACAGGTACAATAGCGGTTTTTGAAACGAATTAGAATAATTATGGCGAAAGATATGCTTTTTTCCGCTCCGATTGAAAAATTGGGCGATTTTACTTTTGATGAGTCGGTGGCAGAAGTTTTCCCCGATATGATCCAACGTTCGGTACCGGGCTATTCCAATATTATTACCGCAATCGGTATGCTTGCTGCCCGTTTTGTTACAGATAATTCCAATGTCTACGATTTGGGCTGTTCGCGCGGCGCCGGTATATTATCGATTCGCCGTAATGTCACGGCGAAAGGCGTTCGGATTATCGGTGTGGACAACGCCGAGCCGATGGTTAAACGTTGTCGTCGTCACTTGGATGCTTACCATTCTGAAATCCCCATTGAGATTATTTGCGACGATATTCGCCATACCGAGATTCAAAACGCCTCGATGGTCGTGTTGAATTTCACCCTGCAATTTTTACCGCCCGCGGACCGTCTTGCCTTATTGACTAAAATTTATCGAGGTTTAAACCCGAACGGTGTGTTAGTGTTATCTGAAAAATTCACGTTTACCGATACGAAGATGAATGAATTGCTGATCAACCTTCATCACACGTTTAAACGCGCCAACGGTTATAGTGAATTAGAGGTCAGTCAAAAACGTACCGCTCTTGAGAATGTGATGCGAACCGATTCTATCGATACCCATAAAGCGCGTTTACAGCAAGCGGGATTCTCACAGGTTGAGCTTTGGTTCCAATGTTTTAATTTCGGTTCGATGGTAGCGATTAAGCAGTAGATGTGCGTTTGCGGTTTGCAACCGGATAACAAGCGGTCCGTTTCATTCAATAATTTGCAAATTTTTGTGCAAAACCCACCGCTTGTTACGGGCTTTTATGCTACTATTCCTCCACTTTTTTATGTAAGATTTCAATTATGGCAACAAAATCAAAATATCAAGACAAGCAACTCGATGCGTTATTAAACGATCTCATTATTACCTTAGAAAAACACAAAGCTCCGGTCGATTTATCCTTAATGGCTCTCGGGAATACGGTAACCAATATTTTGGTGACCAATATACAGAGCGCTCAACAGCGCGAGGTACTTGCCGAGGCATTCGGTTCTGCGTTAAAGAATTCGTTAAAATCAGCAAAATAGTATGTTAGAAAAAGTTCGTCACCTGTTACCTGAAAATTCTCGCCAATATCGAGAGGAAACCTCCCAACGAATTTCGTGGGGTCACTGGTTTGCCTTGTTTAATATTGTGGTGGCGTTACTGATTTCTTCCCGCTATGCCTTTAATGCCGACTGGCCGAATACGCTGTTCGGTAAACTCTATTTTTTCATCAGCCTGTTCGGACATTTCAGTTTCGTCGTCTTTGCGCTCTATCTACTGATTCTGTTTCCACTCAGTTTTGTGGTAAAAAACCATCGCACTTTCCGAGGCATTTCGGTCATTTTCGCGACGTTCGGTATGACGGTGTTGTTGGTTGATACAGAGGTATTTAAACGCTTTTATCTGCATTTATCGCCGTTAGTATGGGATCTGTTAGTGAATCCGGACGAAGGCGAACTGTCGCGCCAATGGCAGCTGTTATTTGTGCCGATGCCGATTATTTTGATGCTGGAAATGCTCTATTCCCGCTGGTGCTGGAATAAACTGCGCAGTTTTAATCGCCAAAAATGGGGAAAATATGTTGCGCTGTTTTTTTTAATCTGTTTCACCGCAACCCACTTACTCTATGCTTGGGCGGATATGTCGTTATATCGCCCGATCACCGCACAAAAAGCCAATTATCCGCTTGCTTACCCGATGACTGCACGGAGTTTCTTGGAAAAACACGGTTTGGTTGACCGATCGCAATTAGAACAAAAAATTGAAGAAAGCGGACGTTTGGACACGTTCTATCTGAATTACCCGAAAAAACCATTGCAATATACGTCTACACCCTATAAAGCCAATATAATTTTTATTAATGTCTCGGGTTTGAGTAACGATGTTATCCGACAAGACAACATGCCGAATTTAGCTCAAATCAGCACCAATTCACGCCGTTTTATCCGCCACTATACCGGAGGCGACTCAAGCGGTGCGGGAATTGCAAGCTTATTCTACGGATTAAGCGGACGTTATGTTGATGCGATTTTAAATGAAAGAGAGCCGTCAGCTTTGATTGCCACGTTACAGAAATTTGAATACCAATTCGGGTTGTTCTCCCACAACGGTTTTGATGAACCGATTTACTATCGAGCATTATTTGCTGACTTGAAATACCCGAAAGCCACTAACAATGATGAGGCAATTCATCAATGGCAGGACTGGTTGATTAACCGTGCATCGAATAAGCCGTTTTTCGGTTACATTGACTTACTTGCGCGATCCGATTCGGCGGAGCAACTCGCACAACTTGACACTCAACTTGGCAATATTTGGCAACAATTAGAGCAACAAGGGCTAACGAAAAGTACGTTGATTATTATCACCGCTGATATTGCCGATAAAACGGAACAAGCGAATAGTTTCAGTTCAAAAAGAATTCAAGTGCCGTTGTTAATGTATTGGCAAGGTGATAAAGGGGTTTATAACCAAATTTCCAGCCATATGGATATTGCACCGACGTTATTAACGCAATTTTTCGGCGTAACCTCGCCGATCTCCGACTATTCACAAGGCATTGATCTTACTAAAGAGAATGATCGTAAATGGTTGTTGGCATCCAATTACAAATGGAATGTTGCGATTATGTCCGATGGTGAACAGTTTCATATCGACCGCAAAGGGGATTTTGATTACTACAATATTCAAGGAGAAAAACAGAGTAATAACCGCCCGCCTTTAGCGCTGTTTTTACAGTTGATTCAACAAAGCAATCAATTTGTAGAGAAATAAAGGTCATTAAAGCCTGAAAACAACAGGACCGCTTATACAAGCGGTCTGTTTCTTTGATTATTTTGCAAATTTATTCATCCTGATTAATTCTACTGAACACCGCACTTTGCTGATTTTTATATTTTGCATCTTTACGGGCGTTGTATGGACGTTTTGCTTCTCCGCTCAACACTTCAAAGCTTAATGCGCCGATTGCCATATTCGGACGTAAGGCTAAAGGTAATTTTCCGGCATTAAAAAATTCCAAAACAATTTTGCCTTCCCAACCCGGATCAATACGATGTGCAGTAACGTGAACCATTAATCCCAAACGTGCCAAAGAAGAACGTCCGTCCAGCCAACCCACAATATTGGCGGGCAATTTAACCGATTCCAAAGTCGTGGCTAAGGCTAACTCCCCGGGGTGTAAAAAAAATGCACTGTCATCTGCAATAATAATTTCATCGCTCATTACCCGTTCAAGCTGTGCGGTAACTTCTTCCCGCGGACCACTTAAATCAATATAAGGTGTTGAATGCTCACGAAATACACGAAACGAATTGCCTAAACGCACATCAATAGTCGCACCGTTAATTTTATCATTGGCCGGACGTGGCGTAAGACTGATGATACCGTCATCCAAATAACGCTCAATATCGCTATCACATAGGCGCATAATTTCCCTCCAATTATTTTTTATTCAACAGTTGTTTGATTTGGGCTTTTAAAATATTGATGGCAATACGATTTTTCCCGCCTTTGGGGATAATAATATCCGCATACTGTTTGGACGGTTCGACGAACTGTAAAAACATCGGACGAACGGTTGTTCGGTACTGCTCTACGACTGATTCTAAAGTTCTGCCGCGTTCTTCCATATCACGTTGTAAACGACGGATAAAGCAGATATCCAACGGCGCATCGACGAAAATGGATACATTAATTTCGTTACGAATGCGTTCATCGGTTAATAATAAAATACCTTCTAAAATAATAATGCGTTTTGGAGAAAAGTGAGTCACACTCTTTTTACGGTTATGTTCTGCATAATCATATTCAGGAATGTCTACCGCATGACCTTGCTTCAAGTCTTTGAGGTGAGAAAGTAACAGTGTGTGATCCATAGAGTTCGGATGATCGTAATTGGTTTTTATGCGTTCTTCCATCGCAAGGTGTGTTTGATCTCGATAATACGAGTCTTCCGAAATAATTCCGATATCGTCTTGCCCTAATTCGGATTTCAGTTCTTTATAGATGGTAGAAGCGATCAAGCTTTTTCCTGATGCCGATGCTCCGGCAATAGCAATAACAATACAAGATGCATTTTCAGTCGATTGAGGCATAACAAATTCCTTTAATTGGGCTAACTTTATTGAGAATTATAGCGCAACTTTAATGAGTTTTTGAGTATAATTGCGCCCTTTATAAATAAAGGATGATGTATGGATAGTTTTTTACACGGTTTAGTTGTCTGTTTTGGGCTAATTGTTTCTATCGGTGCTCAAAATGCGTTTTTATTAAAGCAAGGTATTTTAAAACACCACGTGTTTTGGGTCGCTTTTCTCTGCTTTTTTTGTGATGTCGTGCTAATGACTATCGGCGTGCTAGGATTAGGCTCACTGATTAGTCAATCTCCTCTCGCCAGCCTTTTGCTTGCATTAGTTGGTGCCGTGTTTCTATTTACCTATGGTAGCCGTTCTTTTATGAGTGCTTATCGCGGAACCAGCCAACTGCTTTCTCAACAAACTGCCCCCAAAGGCAGTTTAAAGAAAACCATTTTGATTACCCTCGCAATTACTTTACTTAACCCACACGTTTATATTGATACGGTGGTGATCATCGGTGGTATTGGTGGCACACTTACATTTGAACAAAAAATGCAATTTTTAGCCGGAGCCCTAATCTGCTCTTTCCTTTGGTTTTTCAGTGTCGGTTACGGTGCCGGTTTTCTTTCGCCCTACTTTAAAAAACGCAGAACCTGGCAGATTTTAGATACGATTACTGGCTTAATTATGTATGGAATTGCGATCAGTTTGTTGGCTTATGTCGTCAACATCGCCTCCGACATATTTTAAAAAGAACGAATCAGATTACGTTCATTAACAACGATTTTTGCCTACGCCAAAAGGCAATAAAAAGTTTATATATTTGTTAATTATTTGTAAAAATAAGACCTATATCACAGATTTCATTTTAAATTTCAGGCATAATTTCGTTTAGGGTATCGCCTGAATGCAACGCAACACTCAATAACGTTTTATGCCGATTATCGAGATCGATAACGGTAAAATTTTGATCATTTGTAAACTCATGAATAAGGTTAGGTCTTTATGCAACATAATAATTTTGATGAATGGATTGCCTCAACCGCTCTCGGTGGCGCAAATCAATCTTATGTTGAAGAAATCTACGAGCAGTATCTTGAAGATCCTGAAAGTGTCGATGAAAGTTGGCAAGCTGTCTTTGAACAATTACCAAAAACTACCGAGGTTGAACAACCTCACTCCACCGTTCGCGATTATTTTCGCCGTTTAGCGAGAGAAAACCGGGCAGAAGCCATTACCGTTATTGATCCGGAAGCCAGCGCAAAACTGGTTAAAATTCTTCAATTCATCAACGCTTACCGTTTCCGCGGACACCTTGAAGCCAAACTCGACCCTCTTAATTACTATCGTTGGAAAACGTCCAATGTTCCCGAATTAGATTATCGCCACCACGGATTAACCGAGAAAGATCTTGAAGAAACCTTCAATATCGGTCGTTATGTTTACAACAAAGAAACGATTAAATTAGGCGAACTGGCTAACAATTTAAAAGAGACTTATTGCGGTAGTATCGGTCTTGAATTTATGCATATTCAAGATATGGAGCAAAAAAACTGGCTACAAGACAAAATGGAATCGCTGCTAAACAAGCCGCTTTTCAGTAAAGAAGAAAAAATTAACCTCCTCCAAGAACTTACCGCTGCAGACGGTTTAGAACGTTATCTTGGGGCAAAATTCCCGGGGGCAAAACGTTTCTCATTAGAAGGGTCGGATGCTTTCATCCCGATGATGAAAGAAATTATCCGCCACGCCGGTCGTCAAGGCATGAGCGATGTGGTCATGGGAATGGCTCACCGTGGTCGTTTAAACTTACTGGTTAATGTACTCGGTAAAAAACCGGCGGAACTGTTTGATGAATTTGCCGGTAAACATGCCGATGAACGCCGTACCGGTGACGTAAAATACCACCAGGGCTTCTCTTCTAATTTTGCCGTAGATGATAAGCAAGTTCACTTAGCCCTTGCGTTCAACCCGTCTCACTTAGAAATCGTTAGTCCGGTCGTTATCGGTTCCGTACGTGCCAGACAAACCCGTATTCATGATAAGGAACACAATAAAGTCTTAGCTATTACGGTTCATGGTGATTCTGCCGTAGCCGGTCAAGGGGTTGTACAAGAGACATTGAATATGTCTAATGCTCGTGGTTATAAAGTTGGCGGTACAATTCGTATCGTCATTAATAACCAAATCGGTTTTACCACATCAAACCCAAATGATACCCGCTCAACTGAATATTGTACCGATATTGCCAAGATGATTCAGGCACCGATTATCCATGTAAACGGAGATGATCCTGAAGCAGTTGCTTTTGCTGCCCGTATGGCAGTGGAATACCGCTGCTTATTCAAACGCGATATTTTCATCGATTTAATTTCTTATCGTCGTCACGGTCATAATGAAGCGGATGAGCCTTTAGCGACTCAACCGATGATGTACAGCATTATCCGTAAACACCCAACACCGCGTAAAGTTTATGCAGATCGTCTAATTGCCGAAGGGGTAATAAGTGCTGATGATGAAATCGAAATGTTGAATCTATACCGTGATGCGTTAGATAACGGAGATCGTGTCGTACCGGAATGGCGCGAAATGGATACTGCAACAATGGATTGGCTGCAATATCTCAATTATGAGTGGACGGATCCGTATGAAAATAAATTCCCGGAAGAACGCTTTCTCACGATTGCAAAACGCGTATGCGAATATCCGGAAAGCATTCGCCCTCACCCACGTGTTGAAAAAATTTATGCCGACCGTAAAGAAATGTATCAAGGTAATAAATTACTCGACTGGGGGATGGCAGAAACAATGGCGTATGCGACCTTACTTGATGAAGGTACGCATGTCCGTTTATCCGGTGAAGATGCTGGTCGTGGAACCTTCTTCCACCGCCATGCTGTAATTCATAATCAAAACGATGGTACGGGTTACGTTCCATTAACGCAATTACATGCCAATCAAGGTCGTTTTGAAGTTTGGGATTCCGTACTTTCCGAAGAAGCCGTATTAGCTTTTGAATATGGTTTTGCGACGACTGATCCGAAAACATTAACGATTTGGGAAGCGCAATTCGGCGATTTTGCCAACGGTGCACAAATCGTTATAGATCAGTTTATCAGCTCAGGAGAACAAAAATGGGGTCGGATGTGCGGTCTTGTGATGCTATTACCGCATGGTTATGAAGGGCAAGGTCCGGAACACTCTTCCGCTCGTTTAGAACGTTATTTACAACTTTGTGCCGAACAAAATATGCAAGTATGTGTGCCTTCCACACCGGCACAAGTTTATCACATGTTACGTCGCCAAGCGTTACGCAAAATGCGCCGCCCATTAGTCGGTATTTCGCCAAAATCGTTATTACGTCATCCGCTTGCTGTTTCAACTTTAGATGAGTTAATCAACGGTGAATTCCAAAATGTTATCGGCGAAATCGATAATTTGGATCCGGCAAAAGTCAAACGTGTTGTGATGTGTTCAGGTAAAGTTTACTACGACTTACTCGAACAACGCCGAGCCGACAACCAAACGGATGTAGCAATTATTCGTATTGAGCAACTTTATCCGTATCCACACGAAGATGTGAAAAAAGCGATGGCGCCATACGCTCACGTAACAGATTTTGTATGGTGTCAGGAAGAGCCTCTCAACCAAGGAGCGTGGTATTCAAGTAAACATAATTTCGAAGCCGATTTACCGGAAGGGGCAAAACTCAAATATGCCGGACGCCCGGCTTCAGCATCACCGGCTGTAGGCTATATGTCGCTACATACTAAACAGCAAAAACAATTAGTTGCAGATGCGTTAACAATTTAAAAGTAAAGGAAAAAATTATGACTATTGAAATTCTTGTTCCAGATCTTCCTGAATCCGTTGCCGACGCGACTGTTGCAACTTGGCATAAAAAAGCGGGTGATACGGTTAAACGTGATGAGGTCATCGTTGAGATTGAAACAGATAAAGTGGTTCTTGAAGTGCCAGCAACCAGTGATGGTGTTATTGCTGAAGTTTTACAAGAAGAGGGAGCGACCGTCGTCAGTAAACAAATTTTAGGGGTACTGTCTACTGCTCAAGCTGGTGATTTCAGCAAAGCAACGATTACTCCGGCAAACGAAGCGACACCGGCTGATCGCCAAACCGCTTCGCTCGAACCGGATAACAGTGCGGCTGATGTACTAAGCCCGGGAGTTCGTCGTTTACTTGCTGAACACGGCTTAAATGCGAGTGAAATTAAAGGTTCCGGTGTTGGCGGACGTTTAACCCGTGAAGACGTAGAAGTGGCAATCGCTAAACAAAAAGCCAAAGAAGTGAAAAAAGCAGCCGCCAATGTAGAAAATACAATCAGTACCGTAGCCTACTCTTCCCGTAGCGAAAAACGCGTGCCGATGACTCGCTTACGCAAACGTATTGCAGAGCGCTTGTTAGAAGCTAAAAATACCACGGCAATGTTAACGACATTCAACGAAGTGGATATGAAACCTATCATGGATTTACGCAAACAATACGGCGATAAATTCGAAAAACAACACGGTGTACGTTTAGGCTTTATGTCGTTCTATATTAAAGCAGTGGTTGAAGCGCTAAAACGTTATCCGGAAGTCAATGCATCGATTGACGGCGACAATGTGGTTTACCATAACTATTTTGATGTGAGCATTGCCGTTTCCACCCCTCGCGGCTTAGTCACGCCGGTATTACGCGATTGCGATAAATTAAGCATGGCAGATATCGAAAAAGCGATCAAAGCCCTAGCGGAAAAAGGTCGTGACGGCAAATTGACGGTTGAAGATTTAACAGGCGGAAACTTCACTATCACTAACGGCGGGGTGTTCGGCTCGTTGATGTCAACGCCAATTATCAACCCACCGCAAAGTGCGATTTTAGGCATGCATGCCATTAAAGATCGCCCTGTAGCCGTTGATGGTCAAGTGGTTATCCACCCGATGATGTATCTTGCTCTTTCCTACGATCATCGTTTAATCGACGGACGAGAGTCAGTGGGATTTTTAGTAGCTATCAAAGATTTGTTAGAAGATCCGACAAGATTGCTATTGGAAATCTAATGCACCGCTCCTCCCGTTAAAAAGGGAGGAGTAGCCTAATACAAGCGGTCGTTTTTTTGCTGAAATTTGCAAATTTAAGGAGTTAATTATGAATGTTCTAGATATTTTTCTCCCAATGCTGAGTTTCGGTATCATGTTATTTACCATTTTCTATTTGAAAAAAACCAGAAGATGGTTTATTGCACCGGTAATAGGCTTAGGCATATTTTATTTTTGGACGTACTTTTTACATCAGCCGACACACTTTGACCGAGGCAGTATCATCATTGCGATCATGCATTTGTCTGCTGTCGGTATTGTCTTGTTGATCAGTGTCATTCGGTTAATTTATTATGCATTTGGTTCCCAAAAAGAGGAATAAAAATACATTAATCAAAGAATAAGTCACAGAAATAGTAATAACGTATTGCAATAGTAAAAATGTAGTCGATCTTATCCGTATTATTTTTTAGCCTGTAAATTGACCCTTCTGTTAAATACAGAGACTTCTTGAGGAAATAAAATGAATCTACACGAGTATCAAGGCAAACAAATTTTTGCCAAATATAAACTCCCTGTAAGCCAAGGCATTGCCTGCAAAACAGCAGATGAAGCCGTTGAAGCGATTAATAAATTAAATGGTGGCGCTTGGGCAATTAAATGCCAAGTACACGCGGGAGGACGCGGTAAAGCAGGCGGTGTGAAATTAGTGCGTAACGAAGCGGAAGTGCGTGAATTTGCAGACAAATGGCTCGGCAAACGCTTGGTGACCTTCCAAACTGACGCAAATGGTCAACCGGTTAATACACTCTATGTCGAAGAGACGGCAAATATCGCTCGTGAACTCTATTTAGGGGCAGTGGTCGATCGTTCATCACAAAAAATCGTATTTATGGCATCTCAAGCAGGTGGTATGAATATTGAAGACGTTGCCCACGAAACGCCTGAATTAATTCATAAAGCAACAATTGATCCGCTAACCGGCGGTATGCCGTATCAGGCTCGTGAATTAGCTTTCAAACTGAATTTAGAAGGCGATCAAATCAAACAATTCTCTTTTATCTTTACTCAACTAGCTAAATTATTCGTTGAAAAGGATCTTTCCTTATTGGAAATCAACCCACTGGTTGTAACTAAAGAGGGCAATATTCTTTGTTTAGATGCAAAATTAGTGGTGGACAGTAATGCTCTTTATCGTCAACCCGAACTGCTTGCAATGCAAGATCCAAGCCAAGATGACCCGCGCGAAGCATTAGCGGAATCGCACCAGCTTAACTATGTTGCATTAGACGGTGATATCGGTTGTATGGTAAACGGTGCCGGACTGGCAATGGGAACAATGGATATTGTTAAACTGCACGGTGGCTTCCCGGCAAATTTCCTTGATGTTGGCGGCGGAGCAACGAAAGAACGTGTTGCAGAGGCATTCAAAATTATCTTATCCGACAAAGCGGTAAAAGCAGTATTAGTGAACATTTTCGGTGGTATCGTACGCTGTGACTTAATTGCTGAAGGGATTATTGCAGCCGTAAATGAAGTCGGAGTAAATGTCCCTGTCGTTGTTCGTTTAGAAGGTAATAACGCAGAACTTGGTCGTGAGATCTTAGCTAACAGCGGATTAAACTTAATTGCCGCAAAAACGTTAACCGATGCCGCACAACAAGTTGTCAAAGCAGCAAAAGACAACGCTTAGGAGGAAAGAATGTCTATTTTAATCAATAAGGATACTAAAGTTATTTGCCAAGGTTTCACGGGCGGACAAGGCACTTTCCACTCACAACAAGCATTAGATTACGGTACAAAATTAGTTGGCGGAGTTTCGCCGGGTAAAGGGGGCACTATTCACTTAGGTTTGCCTGTTTTTAACACAGTGCGTGAAGCCGTAGAAGCTACGGGGGCTACGGCAACAGTTATCTATGTACCGGCACCGGGTTGTAAAGATGCGATTTTAGAAGCAATTGATGCCGGTATTCAACTTGTGATCTGTATCACCGAAGGCATTCCAACTTTAGATATGCTACAAGTGAAACAACGTCTGAACCAAACAGGCGTACGAATGATTGGACCGAACTGCCCGGGCGTGATTACGCCTGATGAATGTAAAATCGGTATTATGCCGGGCAATATCCACAAAAAAGGTAAGATCGGCATTGTTTCTCGTTCAGGGACATTAACTTACGAAGCGGTAAAACAGACTACGGATGAAGGCTTTGGTCAGTCGACTTGTGTCGGTATCGGTGGTGATCCTATCCCGGGCTCAAACTTTATCGACATATTAAAATTGTTCCAAGATGATCCGGAAACTGAAGCGATTGTTATGATTGGCGAAATCGGCGGTTCTGCGGAAGAAGAAGCTGCAGCCTTTATTAAACAATATGTCAAAAAACCAGTCGTTAGCTACATTGCCGGTGTCACAGCGCCGAAAGGTAAACGGATGGGACATGCTGGTGCAATCATTAGTGGTGGTAAAGGTACCGCAGACGAAAAATTTACAGCACTTGAAGCAGCAGGGGTAAAAACAGTCAGAAGTTTAGCTGATATAGGCTCTGCATTACGTGCAGTTTTAAATAAATAATCACTTCATTTACAATCTTACATATTGAAAATGCTCCATTTTTCTCCAAATGGAGCATTTTTTACGTATTATTTGAGCTTCTTCTACAAAATTTGCACTAATTTATGTTCCTCGGCATTTGTTTTGCTATTATGGTAGCGCTTTATTTGTATATAAATAGAGTTAATTCCTCTCGGAGTTTGTATTTAAATCCTTAGTCTTTAAAAAAGGAACATGTTATGAAAAAAACACTTATTGCATTAGCAACAGCTGCGTTGGCAACAACCTCAGCTCAGGCGTTAACTGTGTATGAAAATGAAGGTACTACAGTCGGTTTTGACGGCTCTTTGCGTTTAATTTTAGAAAATGCGAAAAAAGAGACCAACGGAGTAGGTAACCGTACTCACTCCAATTTGCGTAACGCAGATTCTCGTTTTGGTGTTCGTGTAAACCATGAATTAGACAGCGGTTTATACGCATTAGGACGTTTAGAGTTCCGTTTTGATAGCGATGATAGCCAAGATACTTCAGATTTCGGTGATCTCTATGCAAAACGTGCTTACGTCGGACTAGGGCATAAACAATATGGTGAAGTGACTTTTGGTCGTCAATTAACTATTGCCGATGACATTGGTTTAACAGATGACTATGAATACGGTATTATCCCGGGTTATACCCAAACAGACGGTACTGCCGTTGTACGTTATGACTACAAAGCGATTGAAGGTTTACAATTAGGTGTGAACTATAACTTTGCAGAAAAACGTGATGCAAGCGGAGAAGTGTTAACAAACGAAATTAAAAACGGTTATGGTGCAGGTTTCGTATATGCGACTGATGTAGCTCCGGAACAAAGATTCATGATTGAATCTGCTTATACCCGTAATAATTATGCAACTCACACAAATTCAAAACACTATGCTGACGGTGTAGAATTAGGTGTTGGTTACCGTATCGGTGCATTAACATTAGTCGCTGACTTAGGCTACGGCAATGAAAAATTAGGTGGCGCTAAAGCACGCGGTTACTTCGTATCTCCGGGCGTACAATATCAAGTGACTCCAAACATTCGTGTTTACGGTAACTACTTATACGAACACAATAAATTCACTGGCAATATCAATAGTGATGATTTAGTAGAAGGTTCAAGCTTTGCTAAAGTTGAAAATGATACCGGTGCTGCAAAAGAAAAATCTCACGGCGGTTTAGTCGGTGTGGATTATAAAGTGCACAAACAAGTTGTAACATTTGTGGAAGCGAAATATGTTCGCACAAAAGGTTACGATTCAAACGATGACTATACAGCTAAAATTACCGATAAAGCAATCGGTGTTGGTATGCGCGTATACTGGTAAGCTGAAATTGACGATTTCAAAAACCGAGGGGCCCCCTCGGTTTTTTATTTTTGCAAAATAATCCTTAAAACTCACCGCTTGTATTGATGAATAAAAAACAAAAACGGTGCTTATTTCTAAGCACCGCCTTTCTATTTAAGATTTAAGG
This sequence comes from Glaesserella sp., assembly GCF_041814905.1. Lineage (NCBI taxonomy): Bacteria > Pseudomonadati > Pseudomonadota > Gammaproteobacteria > Pasteurellales > Pasteurellaceae > Glaesserella > Glaesserella sp. The sequence continues at coordinate 17,782 of NZ_JBGXYA010000045.1, forward strand.
AAACTCAAACTTTATAGTTTCGGACCAGCCGCCACTAATGCTTTACCTTCATCATTGGTTGCATATTTCTCAAAGTTTTTCACGAAACGGCTTGCCAAATCTTCCGCTTTAGCTTGCCATTGTGCTTTATCCGCATAAGTATCACGCGGATCTAAGATTGCAGGATCAACACCCGGTAATGCTTTAGGAATCGACAAATCAAAAATTGGTAATTTACTCATTTCGGCATTTTCGATTGAACCATCTAAGATTGCATCAATAATACCGCGAGTATCTTTGATTGAAATACGTTTACCCGTACCGTTCCAGCCTGTATTAACCAAATATGCTTCCGCACCGGCAGCTTCCATACGTTTTACCAATACTTCCGCATATTTAGTCGGGTGTAATGATAAGAATGCAGCACCGAAGCAGGCTGAGAATGTCGGAGTCGGTTCGGTAATACCGCGCTCTGTACCTGCCAACTTCGCCGTGAAGCCGGATAAGAAGTAATATTTGGTTTGTTCCGGCGTTAATTTAGATACCGGAGGTAATACACCGAATGCATCCGCCGTTAAGAAAATCACTTTCTTCGCATGACCTGCTTTTGATACCGGCTCAACGATGTTTTTGATATGATAAATCGGATAAGAAACACGAGTATTTTCAGTTTTTGAACCGTCATCATAATCCACCGAGCCGTCTGCACGAACCACTACGTTTTCCAATAACGCATCACGTTTAATTGCTCCGTAAATATCCGGTTCGTTTTCAGGTGAAAGTTTGATGGTTTTCGCATAGCAACCACCTTCATAGTTGAATACACCGTCATCATCCCAACCATGTTCATCGTCACCGATTAATTGACGTTTCGGATCGGTTGAAAGCGTCGTTTTACCTGTGCCTGACAAACCGAAGAATACAGCAACATCACCATCTTTGCCTACGTTGGCAGAACAGTGCATAGAAGCAATGCCTTTTAATGGTAACCAATAGTTCATCAATGAGAATAAGCCTTTTTTCATCTCACCGCCGTACCAAGTACCACCGATCAATTGAATCCCTTCGGTTAGGTTGAATGCAACAAAGTTTTCCGAATTCAAACCCTGTTCTTTCCAATTCGGATTCGTCACTTTAGAGCCGTTCATTACCACAAAATCCGGTTTAAAGGTTGCTAATTCAGCTTCTGACGGGCGAATAAACATGTTTTTTACAAAGTGTGCTTGCCACGCAACTTCGGTTACAATACGTACCGCAACGCGACTGTCTTCGTTTGCACCACAGAAGGCATCAATCACGAATAGACGTTTATTGGAAAGTTGATTGGTAACAAGCTCTTTTAAACTTTGCCAAGTAGATTGGTTCATTGGTTTATTATCGTTTTTAACCGCATCAGATGTCCACCAAACGGTATCTTTGGTTTTTTCATCTAATACAAGATATTTATCTTTCGGTGAACGACCGGTAAAAATACCAGTATCTACCGCAACTGCGCCTGACGTTGTTAAAGTGCCTTTTTCAAAGCCTTGTAACCCTGGTTTCATTTCTTCTTCAAAAAGCTGTTCATAACTTGGGTTATAAACAATCTCTTTCACATTAGTGATGCCTAAAAGAGCGAGTTCTTGTTCGATACGATTTAACATAAATTACCTCATCTAACTAAAATATAAAAACTAGGGTTATTATAAAATTCCCGTCTAAAAAAAAATGTTACCTACTTCAAATTTTTGGATATCTGTAAAAATATTTACAATTTTCAATGTTGATTTGCCGATTTCAGGGTAAAATGGCAACATCATTTTTAACGAGAGAACCCCAATGCGATTACTGATTGTCTGTTTAACCATCATTTTAGGATATTTCCAGTATCTGTTTTGGTTTGGACAAAACGGTTGGAGCGATTATCAGGATGCTGAAAAAAACGTCGCCCACTTAAAACAAGAAAATATCAAACTGGAAGCGCGTAATGCGCTTATCAAAGCTGAAATCGATGACCTTAAAAGCGGAGTTAATGCACTGGAAGAGCGCGCCCGCCTTGAACAAGAAATGGTGAAAGAAGATGAGGTCTTTTATCGTATCGTACCGAAAAACTAAGGATGCCCGCCCATGACGCGTAATATTATCGCGGTTATTCCGGCATCCGGCATCGGCAGTCGAATGAACGCTCCGCTACCAAAACAATACCTTAAAATTCACGGCAAAACTATTTTGGAATATACCCTGCAACCTTTTTTGAACCATCCTGCTATCAATAAAATTATCGTAGCGGTTTCAAAGGAGGATCGTTACTATTCGGAACTTACCATTCTGCAGTCAGAGAAAATTGAGCTGGTCTTCGGTGGAAAAACTCGAGCCGATTCGGTGTTCAATGCGTTGCAACAAATTGATGATGATCAAGCTTGGGTTTTGGTACATGACGCAGCCAGACCTTGTATCAAGCGGTCCGATTTGGATAAAATTTTGCAAATCGACGACCCTAACGGGGCAATCTTAGCCACACCCGTGGTCGATACTATGAAACGGGCTAATGGTACGACTATTTCACATACAGAAGATCGTTCAAGCTTATGGCATGCATTAACGCCTCAATTCTTTCCGGTGACATTATTGAAATCAGCATTACAAAACGCATTTGAAAAACAGTTAATTGTCACAGACGAAGCTTCTGCCATGGAGCTTGCCGGATTTCATCCGCAATTAGTTACAGGGCGTAACGATAATTTAAAAGTCACACAACCTGAAGATTTAGCATTAGCTGAATTTTATTTAACGCAAGGAGATAACGAATGATAAGAATCGGGCACGGTTTTGATGTACACGCTTTCAGTGAACAAGGACCGTTAATTATTGGCGGCGTAACCATTCCTTATGAAAAAGGTTTTATCGCTCATTCCGACGGTGATGTGGCGTTGCACGCGCTGACAGACGCGCTACTGGGCGCTGCGGCACTCGGTGATATCGGCAAACTGTTTCCGGATACCGATATGGCATATAAGGGAGCAAACAGCCGCGGACTGTTGATCGAAGCTTACCGTCAAGTGCAAACAACAGGTTATATTGTGGGTAATGTGGATATCACCATTATTGCTCAGGCTCCGAAAATGCGCCCTTATATCGACCAAATGCGCCAAGCGATTGCAGAAGATCTTGGCTGTGAGATTACTCAAGTCAACGTCAAAGCAACCACCACAGAAAAACTCGGTTTTACCGGACGTGGTGAAGGAATTGCGTGTGAAGCGGTCGCATTATTGGTCAAAGCTTAGTATAAAATTACCCGCTTGTTGCATTAACAAGCGGGTATTTTCGTCCAATAATTTGCAAATCTAGGCAATCAATTCAGGATGACTACGCTCCATACGAATTTCAATATAGCTACAACTCGGTTTAATCTTTAAATTCTGTTGCTGTGTAAATTCAATTAATGCATCGTAGAGCTTTCCCGCAATGCCTTTCCCTCTAAATGCCGGATCAACGCCGGTATGGTAAGCATCAATCTTCCGTTCACTTAAATAACGATAATCCAACTCCCCGGCTTGAGTACCATCTTCGTCAATGTAAACAAAACGATGTTGAGCAGTATGATGAATAATAGCCATAACATTCTCCCGTTAAAATAAAGGTGGAATTATAGTATGGGCTTTTAAATGAAATTGAAAGGGAAAACCAAAAGAGAAGTGAAAAATGGTTGCGGGGGCCGGATTTGAACCGACGACCTTCGGGTTATGAGCCCGACGAGCTACCAAGCTGCTCCACCCCGCGTCTGAGGTGGTGAATAATACCGTTAATCCGAACAGATGCAAGAATAAATTGATTCAACATGGTTTACTTGCCTTTATTTAAACCAAATCTCGATTAAAAAATCCAATATCGTTTTATTTTTCAACAGAAATTTTATGTATCGTTTTTAAATGAATTTTGTTAATCTACGCACTTATTTATTCACTCACACTATTTAATTAGGATTCTGCTTTATGTCGTGGAAAGCATATAAAAAATTCGCACTTGTCACCGGAATTGCGCTCATCGTTGCAGGTTGCGGAAGTACATCTAAAACATCAAAACCCACTGCGGGCTATAACCCCGAAACCGCAAAATTAGGTGCGGTATTCAAAGGGAGGCAATTTATTCCGCAATCAATGCCGTTAGTCGGTATTTCTGAAGTTGCGGCAAAAGGTCAAATCGTTAACCCTCGCGATTTCTTACAACAAATTGCTAATGTAAGAAGCTACTCTAATAATCTGACCGGACGTTATGCCGGCACGTACGGAAAAGTGTCCTCTTGGTTATCTTCAGGCGGTAATGTCCAGGATTTAGCGAGATACGGCATTAACCTACGCCAAATGCGCGGCCAAGACGGCTATCAAAACGTGTTAATGACCGGCTACTATATTCCGGTGATTCAAGCACGAATGAATCGCCAAGGTCCCTTTCAGCACCCACTTTATGCAATTCCGCGTGGCAATAAAAAATTCAGTCGGGCTGAAATCTATCGAGGAGCGCTTGCCGGACAAGGCTTAGAACTAGCTTATACTAATTCAATGCTGGAAAACTTTTTAATGGAAGTCCAAGGTAGTGGCTTTGTTGATATCGGCGGTGGTAACTTGCGTCATTTTGCTTACGGCGATAAAAACGGTTACAGCTATACCAGTATCGGACGTTTATTAGTTGAAGACGGCGAAATCCCGAAAGAAAAAATGTCGATTCAAGCAATTCGCGAATGGGCGGCACGCAATCCGGCACGCTTACAATCATTATTGGAACGCAATCGTTCTTTTGTCTATTTCAAACCGGATCATACATTGGATGTGAAAGGTTCTGCCGGGGTTCCGCTCGTTGCTCTTGCCTCCGTTGCTTCCGATAAAAACATTGTGCCGACAGGTAGCGTATTATTGGTCGAAATGCCGATTAACGACCAAAACGGAAACTGGACCGGTAGACATGAATTACGCTTAATGGTTGCGTTAGATGTCGGCGGAGCGGTAAAAGGTCAACATTTTGATCTATACCAAGGTATTGGTCACCAAGCAGGACACAATGCCGGTCATATGAAACATTACGGACGCGTTTGGGTACTCAATTAATTCCCACCTATAACATTTTTTTAATCAATAGCCGTTTCAATCGAAACGGCTATTTTTTATGTAAACCACTGTCATTTTATAGCAAAGTTATGACTATTTCATAGATTATCTTCAGAGATAACCTATACTTCCCTCAAGTCATCTGATACCAACAGCATAAAGAAAAAGATTCCGATCACTCTTTATTTCTGTGCTATCTATATTGGACTCATCTGTTTAATTAGTATATATCAGAGCATCGATATTGAGAGGAGGAATACGACTTACCCATACATATTCCATTGGAAAATGGTAGCACCGGCTACTTATTGTTTTAGGACTTGCTTATAGGACATTAATATGGTCAAAAAACTTTTCTTATTCATGTTGTTATTATTATCTATTCCCATAATAACTTGGCTTATCGGCTATCAATGGGCAGGAGAACAAATTCCTATCATCGACACACCGCTTCTGTTTATCAGTGACATTATCGGTATCCCCAATACCTTCTATATTTGTGTCATATTTATGTTATGGATAATGTGGTTGGCGCGTAAAAAATATTCTTGGCTATTAATTGGAGGAATCTGTGCTTTTTCTGTAATCAGTGTTCACTACTTAAAAGAGACCACTAAAAATATCTTTATGGAACCCCGCCCTTATATAACATATCTACTTCAAGAGGATGCTGAAACATTCTATCAAATTGCGGATGAAGAAGAGCGTCAGCAAATAATTAATTCGTTTATTCGAGAGGGCGAATATAAACCATTCGATGAACATAGGGCGAGAAATCTCGGTTTTAGCTTCCCTTCCGGTCACACCATTTTTATCGACTCTTGGATATTTATCTTCATAGGATTTTTATATGGTAAGCAGCATGGACACCCTCGTAGAAGTAGTATCATTTTTGCTCTTTCCTTTCTCTATATTTCTGCCATATTGATGTCGATTAGTCGTATCCGACTCGGTATGCATTACCCGATCGATGTTGCAGCAAGCACTCTTATCAGCTATCTCTTTCACTTAATCATTTTTGTCGCTATTGTTCCGTTTTTATCAAAATTAAAAATATTTCAATACAAATGGTTTAACATCGCATAAGTGATAAGTGAAAAGACGGATGTAAAAATAGGCACAATGTATTGGCGGTTTGGTGCATAATACATTGTGCCTAAAATTATTCTGACCGACTAACGCTTAATCGGTACCCAAAGTTCCATTTTATAATCCGAGGAACAAACATCTCCCTCAAAATAAGCCTCAAAATCCGGCGTACCTGCGTGTTTATACCCGTGTTCCGGAAAGAATTTCTCTAAAATATATTTCCAACCTGCTTGAATGGATTGCGGGGCAGCACCAATAAGTTCAACGACCACATATTCCGATTCCGGCACACTTAATATTTCCAATCCAAATGACCTTGCCTTATTTTCATCACAAATATCATAACCTGCTAAATATTTAAATGACCCGTGAGAACTCATTTCATAGCACGCTCCGAAAGACTGCCCGCTCCCCATCTCTGCAAAGGTTTCATGCGAACCCATTTCATATAATTGCTGCCAAAGTTTAAAAAAATCGGTTTGCGGTGTTGCTTGAACCATCAAACCTGCGACTTTAAATGCCGGTTTTGTTTCAATACGAATATTCATCTTTTTTCCTCCAGTCACACTGAGTATAAAATTTACCACGGCACAAACTTGAAAATCTGCCCCCTGCTTCACCGCAGAAGGTGTTTGATGATGAAATCGTTTAAAAGCAACACTGAAAGCATCCACCGATTCGTAGCCATATTTAAGCGCAATATCAATCACTTTTTCATCGCTACTACGCAAATCTATCGCTGCGCGAGTGAGCTTCCGTAAACGAATATATTCACCAAGCGGAAAGCCTGCCATAATCGAAAAAACACGACCAAACATGGCTAACGAATAACCGGATAACTTCAAGACGGTTTTTGAATCAATCTCGCTATCCAAATTCGCTTCGATATAATCAATGGTTTTATTAAATGCTTTTAAATTATCCATACCATTTCCCCTGCTATGGTGCTATTTTCACACAATAAAACGCTTCGTACCCGATAGTTTTCGTACCAAAATCCTCGGAGAGATTTGCAAAAAATTGCCGAAATCAGACCGCTTGTAGCGCTTTTAACGCTTTCTGCCGCTCTCTTTTTTTCTTAAAAAAGTCACTGATTTTTTGGCTGCACGCTTCTGCCATCACGCCTCCCCGAATCTGTAGAAAGTGATTCATTTTGTAATCTTCAAAAAGGTGAAAACGGGATCCGACTGCGCCGGTTTTGTAGTCTGACGCCCCGAACACCAATCGTCCGATACGGCTGTGTAAAATCGCACCGGCACACATGGTGCAAGGTTCTAAGGTCACATAAAGCGTTGTATCTAATAGACGATAATTTTGCTGCTGTTGTCCAGCCATTCGGATTGCTTGGATTTCGGCGTGAGCGGTTGGATCGGAAAGTATAATCGAACGATTCCACCCTTCCCCGATAACATTGCCTGTTTTATCGACCAACACCGCCCCGACAGGAATTTCCCCTTCCGCTTCAGCTTTATCGGCAAGAGATAAGGCATATTGCATAAAGTGAAAATCTTGTTCGGTTAGGGTTAAATCGCAATGGGTTTGGGTGGGTTGGATGAACATAATTTTTAACCAGTCTTTATCGGTATTACGTAGCAGTTGCACGAAATAAAATTTGTAGGGGCAAATGACATTTGCCCCAAAACAATTACTGGAATGCCAGGGCGAATGTAATTCGCCCCTACAGTTCACAATATGAAGGAATAGATAAATTATTATCGACGACCACGCTCGTTAAAACGTTTTTCTTTAAAGCCGCCTTCTTTGCGATCTTTAAAGCCGCGTTCTTCACGGCGACCGTCTCTGTTGCCTCGACCTTTACCACGACCACCTTTATCGTCATAAGGGTTGGCATTGGTTGCACTGCCCACCGGACCTAAGAAAGACATCTGCATCGGCTTACTTAATACTCGTGCTTTCTGTGCAAAATGTTGCACTAAATGCTTCGGCATACCTTGTGGTAGCTCAATGGTTGAGTATTTATCGTGCAATTTGATATGCCCAATGTAACGGCTGTTAATATCACCTTCGTTGGCAATCGCTCCGACAATGTGACGTACTTCAACGCCGTCTTCACGTCCAAGTTCGATACGATAGAGATCCATTGCTACACCATTATTGTCACGATGTTCACGACCGCCACCACGACGTTCCGCAGAACGTGGATTTTCACGCCCTTTGCCACGCTCACCACGTACCGGGCGAATTTCAGGATCCGGCGGAAGAATGAGTTTTTGTTTTTCCTGCAATAACATCATCATTGCAGCGGCTAATTCTTCGTGATCTTGGTCTGCAGTGAATAAATCTTCTAACAATTCACGATAAAGTTCTAAATCGTGGTGCTCTAATTGCAATGAAATGCGTGCTTTGAATTTCTCACGGCGTTTTTCCATTAAAATCTCGTGGTTTGGCACCGGCACTTCATCAATCGGTTTTTTGATTAAATGTTCAATATTTTTCAATAAACGACGTTCACGAGGTTCTACAAATAGCAATGCTCGACCTGAACGACCGGCACGACCGGTACGACCGATACGGTGAACATAAGATTCTGCATCAAGCGGAATATCGTAGTTTACGACAAGGCTGATACGATCAATATCAATACCACGCGCTGCGACATCCGTTGCCACAATCACATCCAAGCGACCCGATTTGAGTTTTTCCAATGCTTGCTCACGAGATTGTTGGGTCATATCGCCGTTTAATGCCGCCGCACGATAGCCGTTACGTTCACACAGTTCCGCAATATCAATGGTACCAGTTTTGGTACGGGTAAAGATAATCGCCGCATCAAATTCTTCCACTTCCAAAAAACGCAATAACGCATCATTTTTACGGAAGCCGTTGACTAACCAATAGCTTTGCGCAATATCAGGGGCTGAACGTTGAGTGGCTTGAATTTTTACCTCTTGCGGATCGTTCATAAAACGCTTCGTGATACGACGAATCGGTTCCGGCATAGTCGCTGAGAACAATGCCGTTTGGTGATCTTCAGGCAGTTCCGCCATAACCGTTTCCACGTCTTCGATAAAGCCCATGCGTAACATTTCATCCGCTTCATCCAACACAATCGCTTTCAACATAGAAAGATCTAAGGTGCCGCGACGAATATGGTCAAGAATACGCCCCGGCGTTCCCACCACAACCTGCGCCCCATTTTTCAAGGCACGAATTTGAATATCATAACGCTGACCGCCGTAAATCGTGACCGTGCGAATGCCTTTCATATTTTTGCTGAACTGCTCGCAAGCATCCGCTACTTGAATCGCTAATTCACGGGTCGGCGCCATCACCAACATTTGCGGGTGGCGTTGATCCGGATCGATTTGCGCTAATAAAGGTAAAGAGAATGCCGCTGTTTTACCACTCCCTGTTTGTGCCATACCTAACACATCACGACCGTTTAACAGGTGCGGTATACAGGCTTGCTGAATTGGAGACGGAGTCACGTAGCCCATCTCAGTCACAGCGTTAAGGATAGATTGTGGTAAGCCTAAATCGGCGAAAGTTAAAGTTGTTTCAGTCATAAAATTCCAAAATTGGTTATTTTAGGGAATGCGTTTTTCCACAAAAACTGATCCCCCTCTTTAGCAAAGAGGGGTTAGGGGAGATTTGATAGAATAAATAACAAAGTGAGAGAGTAAATAGTCAGAACAATGTCATAAACATTTTTCCCTTATTTTCTTCGCTTCATCTACTGCCAAATCTCCCCCTGCCCCTCTTTGCTAAAGAGGGGAGCGGATCAATCCAACATTTCACTAAAAAATAAAAATTATATTGTTGAGCTTTATAGGTAAGAAAAATAAATAGAAAGCAAATCAATGCTTTATATAACTTGTTACACGGTGTAAGCGGTCTGATTTGCAAAATTTTTTGCAAAACGTACCGCTTGATCGTCCTAATTCTTCCCAACAACGGGATCTGTTTGTGTTTGTTTCGCTCTTAATTGAGCTAATTCAAACAACGCAAAACGATACTCAACAAAGTTATACACCTGATTTGCAATAGCGAGACGGAAAAGGCTGATAGCCTCTTCGGTTTGATTCATTTTGAGTGTTTGTTTTGCAAGATAAAAATAAGTTTCGGTTAAAATTTCTGCATAAGCTACTGTATTTGGTTCAGCTTGCGCATTCATTTTTAAACGAAGTTGTTCAAGAGTAAAATCACCAAGGAAGTAAGAAACAATGTTTGTTCCCCAAAAATCTTTTGATAAGCTCTTTGAGCGTTTAACCAAATTATTTTTTGCTTCATTCGGATTCAATTCTAACTCATTAAAATAAAGCCATAAAACGCGATACGGATCGGTTTTATCTGCTTCATAAAAGTGTAATAAATCACGTTCAGCTTCTGAATAGCGACCACTATAATAGAATGCTAAGCCACGATTTAAACGGGTATAGTCATAATTCGGATCAAGTTCTAATACGGCATTAAAGGCATCAACCGAACTGTCATAATCATCTTCAAGCAGTAAATATAACCCTAAATAGTTATAGGCTGCTGCCATTTTAGGACTTAACTCAACGGTTTGCGTAAAGTCATAACGCGCTAATGACCATAATCCTAAGCTGTCATAAATAACACCTCTTTCAAAAAGTAATTCCGCACGTTCCGCTTGGCTTAATTTTGCTTCCTGCAACACTTGTGACAAACGAACAACCATCACTTCCTGCTCAAAACGTAGTTGCGGATTAAGTTCTGCCAAAGGTAATTTGGTTGGCGCAATGATATCTGACACACGATTCATACAGCCTGTCAAAAATAAAACGGCCAATAAATTAAGCAAATAAAAACGAACGTTAAATGACTTAAAAAATCGAGGCATTAATAAAACCTTAGGATTTAAAGATATGCCCCTTCTTTTCGGGAAGGGACGTCAATAGTACTACTCGGCTGATTCTTCTACAACGTCGGATTCTTCCGCAACTTGAGAAGTACCGTTAAGCTCTTTCATCGTAAGACGGATACGACCTTGACGATCGATTTCAACGACTTTGACTTGAACTTCTTGTCCGACAGATAAGTAATCCGCGACACGTTCTACACGAGCGTCAGTGATTTGAGAAATATGCACTAAACCTTCTTTTCCACCAAGGATAGAGACGAATGCACCGAAATCCACTACACGGGTTACTTTACCTTTGTAGATCGCATTGACTTCGACTTCTGCAACGATCTCTTCGATACGTTCCATCACACGTTTTGCTGCGTTGTTATCTGTTGCTGCAATTTTCACAGTACCGTCATCATCAATATCGATTGATGTACCGGTTTCTTCGGTTAGCGCACGAATTGTCGCACCGCCTTTACCGATCACATCTTTGATTTTCTTCGGATCGATCTTCATCGTATGAATACGAGGTGCAAAGTCAGAAATTTCTGAACGCGGTGCAGGGATCGCTTGTTCCATCACGCCTAAAATGTGCATACGGGCACCTTTCGCTTGATTTAATGCGATACGCATAATTTCAGGGGTAATCCCTTCAATTTTGATGTCCATTTGCAATGCAGTCACACCTTCACGCGTACCAGCCACTTTAAAGTCCATATCACCTAAGTGGTCTTCATCACCTAAGATGTCTGAAAGTACCACAAATTTCTCTTCTTCTTTCACTAAGCCCATTGCGATACCTGCGACCGCTGCTTTGATCGGCACACCGGCATCCATTAACGCAAGAGAAGCTCCACACACAGAAGCCATTGAAGAAGAACCGTTTGACTCGGTAATTTCAGAAACCACACGCACCACATACGGGAACTCTTCTGCGGTCGGCATTACTGCTAACACACCACGTTTCGCTAAGCGACCGTGACCGATTTCACGACGTTTTGGCGAGCCGATACGACCTGTTTCACCCACTGAATACGGAGGGAAATTATAGTGGAATAAGAAGCGGTCTGATTTTTCGCCTGTTAATTCATCAATGATTTGTGCATCACGTTCTGTACCTAATGTCGCAACCGCTAACGCCTGTGTTTCGCCACGGGTAAACAACGCTGAACCGTGTGTACGTGGTAAAACGCCTGTGCAAATATCTAATGCACGAACGGTATCCACAGTACGACCGTCAATGCGCGGTTCGCCTGCAATAATACGGCTACGCACGATTTGGCTCTCTAATGCGGTAATAATATCTACAATCTTACCGCTTGAAACGGTTTCATCTTCTGCGGTTAATTGAGCGATAACTTCAGCTTTAATTACGTCAATTTGTTCGTAACGTGCTTGTTTTTCAGTGATACGATAAGCATCGCCGATACGTGCTTCTGCTAAAGCTTTAACTTTATTGATTAAATCTGTATTTGGCTCTGGTGCAACCCAATCCCAACGCGGTTTGCCCGCTTCTTTCACAAATTCTTTGATGTTTTCAATCACGACTTGTTGTTGCTCGTGACCGAATACCACCGCAGCTAACATTTGTTCTTCCGTTAAGATGTCTGCTTCAGACTCAACCATTAATACTGCTTTGTCTGTACCTGCAACGACTAAATCTAAACGGCTTAAACGCTGTTCTGACATGGTTGGGTTAAGGACGAATTGGTTATCAATAAAACCAACACGCGCTGCACCGATCGGACCATTGAAAGGCACGCCAGATAAAGATAATGCTGCTGAAGCACCGATCATCGCCACTAAATCTGGGCTGATTTGTGGGTTAACAGAAACCACTGTTGCAATAACTTGAATTTCGTTGAAGAAACCTTCAGGGAAAAGTGGACGAACCGGGCGGTCGATTAAACGCGCAATTAAGGTTTCGCCTTCAGAAGGACGGCCCTCACGTTTGAAGAAACCGCCAGGGATTCGACCTGCCGCATAAGTACGCTCTTGATAATCTACAGTTAACGGGAAGAAGTCTTGACCTTCTTTCACATCTTTTTTCGCCACCACAGTCACGAAAACAGTGGTGTCATCCATGCTTGCCATTACAGCTGCTGTCGCTTGACGAGCGATTGCGCCTGTTTCTAGTGTAACGGTGTGTTGACCGTATTTGAATTGTTTAACGATTGGAGTCATCTATTGATTTCCTTTTGAATTTTTAATGTTTATTGTAGTTTTACTTCTTAAAAATTGCGACTAGCAAAAATCATCTCAATTAAGATAACTTTTGATAGCCGCCTTCTGATAGCTAGAAATAAAACTGATGTATTATACAGAAAAATCCACTAGAAATCGTTAATTATTTGTATTTTGCATTAATTTACGTAATTATTTGATTTTTCAGCTATAAAACCTTTTTATCTCCTGTTCGTATAAATAAACATTCATCGGATTAGTTGGATGCAAGCGGTGTTTTTCGCCCGATTTTTTGCAAAATCAGATAATATCTACCTTATTTTTAATATGGGTATTTGTGAGAACATTAGATAAATCAGCATAAGTATAACCCTTATAAATATTATTTATGCCACACATTTTCCATCTAATTGAATCCGCTTATTATGGAAAGCATGGAGGGTGCAACGATGTCCGACACTAATGATGATGCTGTTTGGTAGGCGATCTTTTACGATCTGATATAGCACTGCTTCTGTCGGTTCATCGAGCGCTGAGGTTGTTTCATCTAAGAAAATGAATTCCGGCTTTAAAAGCAAAATGCGTACAAAGGCAACACGCTGTAATTCACCCGGTGATAAGGTGGCTTGCCAATCATTATCAAAATCCAATGAAGCAATATATTTTTCCAAGCAACACTGTTTCATTGCTTCAATAATTTGCTGATCGCTTGCGTCGATATGCGGGTAACAAATCGCTTCACGTAATGTTCCTTGCGGCATATAAGGACGTTGCGGTAAAAATAACGGCTGTTCTAAACACGGGCGTTTTGCCGTTCCGAAAGTCTCAAACGGATAAATTCCCGCCAACGTTTTAAGTAGCGTTGTTTTACCGGTTCCTGATGCACCTTGAATTAACAGTGAATCTCCGTTTTCCAATTCAATATTAATGTCTTGCATCAAAATTTTGCCCTGCCCGTCTTTGATACCAAAATCTTTCAAGATCATACCTTCACTACAAGGATAAGGCTGATGTATCGGAGTATTGTCCAATTTATCCAAAGTGGTAAAAAAGCCATAAAGACGGTTTAAGCGTGCCTGATAAAGTGTAAAATCATCATAAAACAGGCGAAAAAAAGATAACGCACGCATTAGTCGGTTAAATGCTTGCACGGTTTGATGCATATCGCCTAAAGTAACCTGTCCGGCAAAAAAACGTTGCGATTGCAACATGAGCGGTAAGATCATTGCAATTTGGGTAACGCCGGTATTAAAGCCGTCCAGCCCCAACATTTTATGTACGATTTTCCAGCGGTTATCAATCATTACCGCAAATTTTTCCCGCAGGTTTTTACGTTCATTACTCTCTCCCGAATAGAATGCGATACTTTCCGCATTATCACGCACACGAATTAATGAGTAACGATAATCCCCCTGTAATTTCTCTTTATTGAAATTAAGGCGAATCAGCGGACGACCGATAATGACTGAAAACACCGTAGCCAGAATAATAAAAAGGTAAATAAAGAAAACCATTCCTTTTGGAATATCAATCCCAAATAAGGTTAAAATCCCGGCTAATGCCCAAAGTAACACGGTAAATTCAACAATAGATACAACCGCATTCACCACACCTCGAATCGCATCCACTGTGCCGTGAACAAATTCGGTGGCATCTTGTTCGATACGTTGGTCGATATTATCCGGTAACTCTTTTTCGTATTTGACCAAATAATAGTTTTTATTGGCAAGCCAACGGTTCAGCATTTCGCTGTTCAGCTTTTCAAGCCATTTAATTTCAAACGCCTGCTGTAAGAAATAATTGACGATTGCATGGATGATTTTCACAATCACCAACATTAAATTGATTAAAGCGAAAAACCAAAAAGCCTCGGCATTTTTGTTCTGCAAAGCGCTATACAGACCATTATAAAAATGCGTATTCAGTACGCTGATACGGACTTCCAGCAAAATCATCAGCAATAACAAGAGTACCAAAAAGAGGGGTTTAGCGCGATTTGACTTGCGCCATACCGGTTTTGTGATATGCCAAAATTTTTGTCCGAATGACGTTTTTCCAATCAACCAACTTGCAGTGAACAACCCAATAGACACTGCGACCAATGCAATAATCAACCACGGGAAAGTATTATTTAATTCAACTTGCCATTTTTCCATAATTTACCAGAACAGCGAGAAGGTAAGAGACAAAACAAGCGGTCTGTTTTTGCAAATTTTTTACCAAAACAGACCGCTTGTAAGATTAGAATTCGACTTTAGCCGTCAATAAGAACTCGCGTCCATAACCTAACGAAACCGGAATCAAGTTACCTGTTGCGTTACCGGATGTGGATTGGAAGTAGGTTTTATCGCTTAAGTTCTTTGCATTGAATTGCAAGCCGACGTTTTTACCAGAGATTTTGGTGTCAAACGCGATGAAAGCGTCATACACCACTGCATGCGGAATTTTGTAGGATTGTAAATAGTCCGAAGTATAGGCATACCACGAGCCGAGGTATCTCGCTCCGCCTCCGACACGGAATTTACCGAAACCGACATTACCGAGATCGTAACTTAAGAACAACGCTGCTTGATGTCGCGGCACTCCGCTTAATTGCAAGCCGATAGCCTCAGGATAAAGATCGTTGCTCAATGACTTTACTTTAGTAAAAGTATAGGTTGCCGATGCGCTTAATTTTTCCGTAAGGTAACCGTTAATATCCACTTCCACACCGCGTGAACGTTGTTTACCGACAATATTCACTTCCGAATCACCGGTTGTAGCGTTGGTGACGCTTTCCGCCACATTTCGTTTATCAATATTAAACAGAGCTAACGTCGCATTAATGTAAGCGTTTTCAAATTTTGTCCCGACTTCAATTGATTTTCCTTCTTCCGGTTTCAATGAAGAATTAACCGGTGTTGCAATGCTGTATTGTGGTCTGAACGATTCCGAATAATTCGCATATACTGCCCAATTCGGAGTAAATTTATACACAGAGCCTAATTGATAAAGCAATTTGCCTCCATGCTGATCGGTATTGGCGGTTCGGGTTCCGCCTAGAGGATGACGACCGGCATATTGGTCGTAATATTCATATCGCATCCCTCCAGTAACGATTAATTTTTCGGTTAAATAAGCGGTGTCTTGCACAAATACACCGGCTGTTTTCACAAAGTTATATTGGTAGGCATTATTATTGACGTTCGCTTCAACAACTGAAGGGTTAGTATAGATTGGATTATCAATATTAATTACCGATCTGTTACCGCGTGCATTGGTATTATAAATCGGTCCGATGTGGCGATAGTTACGGGTTGCATCCACGCCTATAATAAAGCGGTTGGCAATCTCACCAATCGCAAATTCTCCGACTAAATTAACCGAACCGGTATGAATACGCTGATCACCATTATTTTGCTGTTCAATTAAGCGGGTTGCCGTGCGTGTTGTTGTGTTGATCTGAGTAACGCGTGCTTGGTTATAGCTATATAAAGCGCGAGAATAACCGTAAGCTGCGTTTAATTTCCAGGTATCGCTTAGTTTATGTTCGGCTTTGACTTGAATATTGTCTACTTTACCGATAGTTTCATTGTTCGGTTCGTCCAAACGACGGGTAATCGGGATATCCGGTAATTCTCCCGTTGAAGTTAATAAATAGGCTCCACGATCAAAAGGTTCAACATAATCCAAATGCTCATAGGCAACCAAAACTTGAGTTTTATCATTTTCCCACGAAATAGACGGGGCATAGGTTGTACGTTCGATTTTCCCAAAATTGCGCCAGTAATTTTTATCTTGTTTGTCGTAAATAAAACGATAGGCAAAGCCGTTTCCAAGAGAGCCGGTTGAATCAAACTGTGTTCCCCACGCACTATGATTACCGATAGTACCGCTAATTATGTGTTTGGATTCTTGTTGCGGTTTTTTGGTGATCACGTTAACAATGCCGCCCGGATCTTGAATACCGTAAAGTACGGAAGCCGGTCCTTTTAGCACTTCTATGGTTTCTGTGGTTGCACCAAAGTTGTGCGACGGCCCCGCTTGTATGCCGTTGCGCATAATTGAATTGTCACGATTACCGCCAAAACCACGTTTCTGTATTGCATCAAATACACCACCTAAAGTATTCGCCTGACTTACTCCGCTTACACTGGAAAGCGCATCGGTTAAATTATCCGGTTGACGATCCGAAATGAGTTGTGATGTGACCACATTGACTGTAGTTGGTGTATCAATAATCGGCACATTAACTTTAGATACAGAAGATGTACCTACCGCATGGTAACCGACTTGCTGTAAAGTATCGGCATTCACGTCTACGACAATTTCATCAAGATTATCCGAGTTTGTATTAGCAAAAGTGGTCGTCGGAATAACAAAAAGTGTGGTATAGATTATGTTGTGTTTCAATTTCATATCAAAATCTCGCATTTATTGTTAAATAAAACAATTAAAAACCATTATCATTAACAATGATACTATGATTTTGAGTAAATATACTCTTTATATTTTCTTGATTGGTTATTTTTTGTCTGAATTTGAATAAACTCAATTTGATGACGATTTTTGACAAATAAAAAAAGCCATATCAAAACGATATGGCCCCTCCCTAGGTAACCCCCCTGCTTAGAGTTCAAGTGGTGTTGCGGTTCTTTGAAGAACTTCTAATAATTCACTAATATTTTGTTTACCTTGTGTTTTTAACCATTCACGTGCAGCCTCAACACCTTCTGCTTTATACATATCGGCGCCCCCTGCCCAAGTCGCACGACCACATAATACACCGTTAAATTTGCTACCCGCTTCTTTCGCAAATTCAAGTGTCTGCTGGAATAATTTCGCAGAAACGCCCGCGCTTAAGAAGATAAACGGTAATGATGTTGCATCACTTTGTGCTTTGAATAATGCTTTTGCTTCCGCCTGTGAATATAATACTTCACCGTCGGCAAAACCTTCCACATAGTTCATTACCACCGGTACTTCGACTTTTAACACATCTACGCCAAAACGTTTATCCGCAAAGAACTTCATGGCACCAATGACTTTATGAGCTTTCATTTTCGCATTATAAATTTTATCTTCATTTGAACCGTCATAAGTTAAGATTTCTAAGAATAACGGCAATTGTTCCGCATTACATTCCGCAGCAACCCGTTCAACAAAAGTCGCTTTACGATCATTAATGTCGGAAGGCTCATCTACATCAAAATAGATTAATAGTTTAACCGCTTCCGCACCTTTCTCTTTTAAGCGGTATACAGAAACATCATCAATTAAATCCGGATAACGTCCGACTGCCGTTTTATCATAGCCGGTTTTTTCATAAGCCATTATCAAACCACAATGCTCATCACGTTTCCCTGCTGCAGCCCAGCCGAATTCAGGATCCAGTAAAATAGAAGAGGCATACGGGGTTAATTCTTGTGAGATTAACGTTTTAAATTCACTGACTTGAGTCGGGGTAATATCATCCCCCATCATACGACGTAATGCTCCGCGTTGATCTATTGCCAACGCCGCAATAATGCCGCTTTTTGTACTCAATTTTTTTAAATAATCTTGCTTCGTCATTTTTGTCTCCTGCTATTTACTCATCATCACCTGACACTAGATTCTTAAGTTGTTGACCAACATCGTGAATCTGTTCTTTCGCATTTTCAAGCAAACCGTCTACGCCATCTTCACTTACATAGCTGAGCACCATCGGTAAATTCATGCCACTATATAATCCGGCAAGTTGAGGTAAATAACGCATTGCAACATTACAAGGTGTCCCGCCCATAATATCGCAAAATACCACAATCTCTCCTTCTGCTTGCGCAAGCGCTTGTTCAAATTTAACTTTAAAATCATCAGAACTTTCATGAGGATATAAACATACTGTCTGTGCTTTTGGAATTTCTCCTAGAATCATTTCCGCAGTTTCAAGCAGTCCCTTAGAAAACTCACCATGGCTGATTAAAATTAAGCTCATTGCCGGCTCCTTTATTTTGTTAGTTTTTAAAATTCTGCATCCCACTTACGGGGATTTTTTACAAATTCTTCGTATTGAGTTCTTTATAAATAGGCTTATCACTGAATTTTAATTCCGTAATCTCTACACCTTCTGTTTCAAATACGATAATTTGGTTGTCTCCTTTTTGCAGTATAGGGGCAGGTAAATAGAGGTAGCATGTCGGACCTTCCGACCAATAGCGACCTAAATTTTCACCGTTCACCACAACTACGCCTTTACCAAATAAACGGGTATCAATAAAGGTATCGTTCGGTTCATCATCAATATGTAAGTTAAATTGATAAAACGATGGTAACTGTGGGTCGGCATCTTTATTAAAATCGATGTACGCTAACCGCGAAAAATCTATGGCGTATTGCTGCCAACCGATGTGAAAATGCAGATCTAACACCGCACCTGCCGCAATCCCTTTATGTTGGGTCGGAGCCAGCATTTTTCCGCCATAATTAACTCGCCCCATATTTTCAACAAGCAGATCCAGTTGGAATTCACCGTTTGGAGTTTGAAGCATAATATCTTGCCCTATTTCGTGCTGATATTGCGTCGTAACAAATCGATGGTCATTAAATACCTGTACTCGATCGCGACATTGGAAAATGCGCAATTTAATTTCATCACTGTAAGCGGTTGGTTTTGCTCGATAAAGAACGTATCCGTAGTAATGTCCGAGTTGTTCCATCGTTTGAGTATAAGGGCTATCGTAACGATGACTGATCGTTTCTAAAGTATTAAACAACGAAACTTGGTTTTTCGGCGTTAATGTCGGATAAGTCTTAATTTTCGGTAAAATCGGATCCATTATTGGATTTGCATCCGGATACTGGGACAATAATTTTTGTAATAAGTAATATTTTTCCGAAGGTTCACCCCATTCACGAACAGGCGCATCATAATCATATGAAGTTACCTGCGGTAAATCAGTATCTAAGCGAGCCGAGCAACCGTTCCAAAAGCCGAAATTAGTACCGCCTTGAAACATATAAAAATTGATACTGGCACGGTCCAATAACGCTTTAGCACAATCGACCAAATCCTGAGCATCGCGTTTAATGACCGGTTCTTTCCAACGATTAAACCAGCCATCCCAAAATTCCATACACATCAACGGATAAGATTTGCCGTGTTTTTCAATATAATGCTGTAACTCATCTAAATTTTGATTTGAACGGGAGCCAAAATTCCCTGTCGGCAAAATATCATCCTCAATTAATGTGCCGGCTTCTAACGCATTCTGCCACGCGCCGTCAGATGTAAATAGAGGCACTGTCACACCGTGTTTGCGCATCATCGAACGAATCGCACGTAAATATTCTTTGTCGTTACCAAAAGAACCGTATTCATTTTCGATCTGCATCATTAAAATATTACCGCCCTCGGTAAATTGGTAAGGATTAACTAACGGCAGCAGTTTTGCAAAGTAGCGATCAACCTCCGCTAAAAATGACGGTTCATTTTGACGAAAACGAATATGCGGGTTATTTAACAACCAAGCAGGTAAACCGCCGAATTCCCATTCTGCACAGATATAAGGCGTCGGGCGCAAAATGACATATAAATTAAGATCTTTTGCAATTTGCAAAAATTTGACCAAATCTGACCGCTTGTCAAAGTTGAATTTATTCGGTTCAGGCTGATGCAAATTCCAAGCGACGTAAGTTTCGACCGTGTTACATCCCATTGCTTTAAGGTTATACAGTGTTTTGTACCAATATTCCGGAACAATACGAAAATAATGCACCGCTCCTGAAATAATTTTGAATGGTTTACCATTAAGCAAAAAATCTTTTTCACCGATTTGGAATTGCATAATCTCTCCGATAATTTCGTGTTAATCTGCAAGTTGCTGAATAATATTCAAGATTTCCAGCATCGTTTTACCTTTATAGTCAGCTTGGCTTTGATCAATAGCCATTCGAGTCTCTTCGTAAGCAATCACGGTTAGCCCTGCGGCTTTTGCGGCTCGGATACCATGACTAGAATCTTCAATGGCGACCGCTTCATACCCTTTTATACCAAAGTAAGTTAAGACGGCTTGATAAATTGCAGGATCCGGCTTACTTTTCGGAAATTTTCGACCGCTTAGAATTAAATCAAAATGCTGATGGATATCACAAAGTCCAAGTACTTTTTCTATATGTGTTTGCTCCGATGAAGATGCTACCGCCAATTTAATCCCTTGTTGTTTGGCAAACTGAATAATATCGATAATATCTTTTCTAAAAATCGTTAAATAATTATATTCACCGACACTACTATTATATTCTTGCAATAATTTTTCACCGATTTGTGTTAACGTTAATTCACTCTGACTAAGCGATTTTATCGCTTGATATAAATCATCATAAGAACACCCGATAATCGCAGAATACTGTTCATGAGTAATGTCGTCATCATGTGTTTTGAGCGATTCAATAAATTGTTTTAAAAAGGAAAAGCCTTGATATTCACTATCGACAATCACACCATCCATATCAAATACAATTAATTTCAACATAGACTGATCATCCCTTAACTCAATATTTTTGATACTCAACTTCTATTCATTCACTTTAAAATTTTTTATTTTTCCTAACCCTTTTTTATTCTCCTTTTATTGCAGAATCTATATTGAGCAAAAATATCTTTCTGCCACTTTATGTTTTTATTAATACACGTAAAAATATGTACCTGATTCTTTATAGTTTAAAAAGGGGTTAGGAGAAATTGATAAACTGTGGCGTGCGAATACGCTCGCCACAGTTTGGTCTATTAACCTTTCGCTAATAACCCTGCCCAAGAGAGTAAGATACATAACACGATGATAATCATAATTGCTTTGTTAGAGTTCATTTTCGGTCTACCTAATAACCAGTAGATGAAGAACACAATTAACGCAGGGACTAAGCGAGGTAAGATTAAATCTAAGTTCGCTTGTGCTGAAACGACTTTCTCACCGATTGTTGCTGTGAATGGCACCATTACGTTAACCATAGTGGCACACATAACCCCAACAACGAACACCCCAAGAACGGTTGCTGCGTTAGTTAAAGCGTTAAGTTTATGACCTAAACTAGTTACAAGGTTTACACCTTCGCGGTATGCGATTTTAAGTTGTACCCAACGGAATACCATGGTTGCAATTGCAACGGCAACCCATAAACCCACCCCCAACGGATTACCGTTTACAGCCATGGTCGCTGCGATAGCCCCCATAATCGCCGGAACTAATGAACCGAAGATCGCATCACCAATCGCTGCAAACGGTCCCATAAGACCGGATTTAATACCTGCTACGGTTTCAAGTGATTCAGTCCCTTGTTTTTCTTCTAACGCTAAATCGATACCTTTCACCACTGTATTAAAGAACGGGCTGGTATTAAAGAATTGGTTATGGGTTACCATTGCCTCTTGAAGTTCCGGAGTATTGTCGCCGTACATTTTGCGTAACTGTGGCAACATAATCCAGAGATAACCGGAACCTTGCATACGCTCGTAGTTCCAACCGATTTGGTTGAAAAATAAGTTACGGACGTTAATTTGACGGAAATCTTCATCGGTTAGTTTGTAATTACGTGGATTTCCTACTTGTTGATTAGAGTTCGTCATCTTCAATTTCTCCTGTTGCAGAAGTTGATTTTTTCACCGGCGCTGATGAGCCACCTTCTACACTACGTTGATAGACCATATATGATAATGCGAAACCGATTGCTGCCATTGCTAACATTGGAACATTGTTAATTGAGTTGCTCACACCCGCTGCAGCACTTGCTGCCGTTACATTACCGAATAAAGTAATGAAGATAGAAGTTAATGCGAATGCTAGGATTAAATAAGCGATATGACGTTTTGTCGGTAAGTAACGAAGTAAGATTGCAAAACCTAATGCCGGTAATACTCCGCCTGCGACAGTTAAACCGTCAGCAATAACTTTTAAGAAACCGTGTTGCATTGCTTCTGCAAGACTTGCGACGAACGGACCACCGAAAACTAATGCTAAGAAGATTGGTAATGCACGTGAAAGCCCCCAAGCGATCGCACCGCAGAAATAGTTTATTGTGATTGCATTGTAAGCATGGTCTTGGATATTTTTATCGATACGGTGAGCGAAAAATACGTTCGACATTCTCGCCAAGATGTCGGTATAAACCATTAACGCTGCAATTGGTACCGCTAAGGTAGTTAATGCTAATTGTGGATCCATACCCGCCGATACAGAGAATGCCGTTGCAATAACTGTACCTGAGTTAGCATCGATACGTGATGCACCACCAAATGTTCCCACACCAAGCACGGTAAGCTGCATTGAGCCGCCGATGAGCAAACCTGTGGTAAGATCGCCCATAATTAAACCTGTAATAAAACCAGCAAAAACAGGTGAACCTGCACTAGATACGATAGTAATTTCATCTAAAATTTGATAAAACGCATAGAGCGTTATCAAAAGTATTTGCCACCACTCGATCATAATCTTTACTCCTCTTATAAAAGTTTCATTAAGTCGACTTTTTCTTCATTAGGTACAAGCTGTGCCGTAATAGCAATACCTCTTTCAGAAAGTTTTCTGAACACTTCCACATCATCATCTGTTACATGAACAGTTTTTCTTATTGGTCGTGTCATATCCGTTTTTGGCATATTTCCTGCATTAATATCAGTTAATGCCACACCTCGCTCAACAAGTTGTAACAAAGTTTGCGGATTACGTGTGACGAGCAATACGCGTTGAGAATCATAACGCCCGTCGTTAATATTAGTAGCGGCTTTTTCCACAGTAAGAACACTTAAGTTTACTCCCGCAGGACAAGCCAAACGTAATCCTGCTTTATCAATATCATTATTGGCTGCAATTTCGTCCACAACCATAATGCGAGTGATATTTAAGTAAGATGTCCACAGGTTAGCGACCTGACCGTGAATCAAGCGTGCATCAATACGAACATTTAAAATTGCCATATTGGTCTCCTTGTTGTTATTTGTATGGATAAAGAGTTACGCCTTGTACCACTCTGTTGACTTCCCCTGTCGGACAAGGGTTATCAGTGGTATAACCAAGGTAAAGCGAGCTATAAAATGCATACAATTGCCCCACAACTAAAAACGGGAAAATACGAGCTGCATCATCTAATTTGCAAATTTCAGCTGAAAAGTCACCGCTTGTTTCTCCGACTAAAACGACTTTGTGGGCTTTTTTATTACCAACCAGCTCGTTATAGAGATCAAGATCATATTTAGCGGTATGAGGATGTTGTGAAAGATAAACAAAAATTAATGTTTCTTCTTGCACAAGTGACTTAGGACCATGGCGGAATCCCATGCAAGATTCAAAAAAACCTAAACGTTCGCCAGCAGTAAGTTCTAATAATTTCAGTGCCGTTTCTCTTGCCAGCCCTTGGAAAGCGCCACTTCCTAAATAAACAATACGTGTTAATGGAAGATGAGCCAATTGCTGGATCTTTACAGCATCTTTCTCTAACAACTGTTCGGTCACTATGGAAAAACATTCAACCCACTCACGATTAAAGGCGGTCGGGGCAAAAGCGAGTAATGCGGCAAGCGTCATATTGCTTGCACTTGAAGTCATCGCAAAACCTTGATCATGAGTAGAATCCGGTAGTGCCAACGGATAAGTTGATGTACTTTCAGAACACTTCGTAAATAATGCGCCTTTAACATTATTGGTAATGGCTAAATGGTAATGTTCTTTGACAATATCATTCACGCGCTCAACTGCACCAATACTCTCCGGACTATTACCCGAACGACCAAAAGAAACCAATAACGTCGGTTTATCTTCAAATAGATATTGATAAGGGCTGGAAACTAAATCCGTGCTGGCAATCGCCTCAATAACGCAACCGAGTTTTTCACTCAATACCGGAGCAACCACTTCACCAATAAAAGCCGAGGTACCGGCACCGGTAAAGATAATTCTAAGCTCTCCTTTTTTAGCACGCTCAATCAGAGGGGAAACAAAAGTATTTACATCGGAATTTGCGACAATGTCCGCCGTTTCGCGCCAAGTCGCCGGTTGCTGTGCAATTTCTTTTGCTGTCCAAAATGCATTTTGTTTTTCTAAAATTTGATTGGATATATTGAGAATCATTGAACTTCCTCCTAAATAAAGGACTCAATTTGTAAAAAATATTAACTTGATTGTGTTTCCTTGTCGGAAGATTAAGCAATCAATACTTTCACACCAACATTTTCAAGATATTCACGATAATTTTTCGGTAACTTATCATCGGTAATCAGCACATCGATTTGATCAGCCTGACAAATAATATAGTTACTGTATTGTCCGAACTTACTTGAGTCCGTCACGACAATAACTTGATCCGCCGCTTCACACATCAAACGATTAAGCTGAGCTTCTTGTTCATTAAACGTTGTGACCCCTTTGTGTAAATCAAATCCGTCTACACCGAGAAAAACCTTATCAAAACGATAATGGCGCAAATTGTTATCTGCCATGACACCGGAAAAAGACATGGCATTTTTGCGTAATACGCCGCCTGTCATTCTGACTTCTATATTCGGATAAGCCACCAATTCCATTGCGATATCCAATCCATTTGTCAAGATAGTCAAAGACAAATCATTTAAATGACTTACGATTGCTTTCGTTGTTGTCCCCGAATCAAAAATAACACGCTCTTCATCTTTTAAGAGTGAAGCGGCTAATTTACCAATCCGTTGTTTCAATTCCGGGTAATTGTTACGTTTATCTGCAATGGATAATTCCGCAATCAATCGCGAATTCAATACGGCAAAACCATGAGAGCGGGTAATATAGCCTTGTTTCTCTAAGTTATTTAAATCATTACGAATAGTAACGCTAGATACACCGAAATATTGCGCCAATTTTTCCACTCGACAACTACTTGTTTGCTGTAACAGTTCTAAAATATCAGAACGTCTTTCAACACTACTTCTCATTGTTTCTCCTTACGTCAAGCAGTCACTACACACTACGATTGCTTTCGAATTAACTATAAAAACAATCAAATTCAAAAACAATCGAAAGAATTCAAAAATGAGACAAAGATCACATAAATTTACATAAAAATAGCAAATAAAAAAAGCACCTCGGTATGAGGTGCTTTACTTCTTATATTATATTAAATTAAACCGATTATTCTGAGAGTTTCACTTTTGAGAGCCATTTGTCGACTAAACGCTTACCTTCATCACTTGAACCGAATCTGTCAAAATCCGTTTCAATCAATTTCACATTATCCAGTTTTGGCGAAAGCGGAGAAACTTCGGCATTAATATTGGTCGGTGTTTGGTAAACACCATGTTCGCGCCAAGGCATTTCTTGTACTTCTTTCGATAACGTCCAATCCATGAACAACTTCGCATTATCTAAATTACGCGCATTTTTGATAATGCTTACCGCACCTAATGCGTAACCCACACCGTCTTCAGGCAAAACGTACTCGACCGGAGCCCCTTTCTCTTTTTCCGTTATATAACCATGGACAAACCCAACCGATACGGCACTTTCACCGCGAGATAAATTGGTTGTGACTAAGGTACTTTTTACATATTGCGAAATATTTTCATCCAGTTTTTTCAAATATTCGAAGGTTTTCTCTTCGCCCCATAATTGAATCAAGGTTGCTATCATTGTATATGTTGTGCCGGAACTACGAGGATCCGGCAACTGTACTTCACCTTTTAAACGGGGATCCAGTAAATCATCCCATTTTTTCGGCATTTCTACGCCCAATGCTTTTAATTTTTCAGTATTGACACCAAAACCAAGCACTAACATATAAGCGATAGCCGTGTAGTCTCCCCGTTTTGTCGCCATTAAGCTTTTGAATTGAGGCAAAATTTCTGCTTGTAGAGGAGAACGATAAGCTTCTAATAATCCTAATTCCCCCGCTTGAAAATGAGGCTCAATCGTTCCACCATACCAAATATCGGCTTGCGGATTTTCTTTTTCCGCTTTGATTTTGCCTAAAATCGTCCCGCTTCCGCCATGAATAAATTGGGTTTCCACATTATATTTTTGTGAGAATTTTTGGGTTAAATCTTCGCAGACTTTGTTTTGTACACCGCAATAAACGGTTAATTTACCTTCTGCTTGAACCGAGTGAGAAAAAAGTAAAGGAAATGCCACATATAAAGCAGCAAAAAGTGTTTTAAATTGAGTTTGCATTTTATTTTAGCTTCCAACAAATAAAGGTGCCGAAGTGTATCATTTATGCTACGTATTTCAAGCATTAATCCCTTCTCTTTTATGCTAAAATGGTATTACTTAATCCTATTATTGCAATTACATGAATATACTTGATCAAATACAGATTATTTTAGTTGAAACATCACACAGCGGAAACATTGGCTCTACGGCGCGAGCAATGAAAACAATGGGACTCCACCATTTACGCCTTGTCTCCCCCAAACAACCTATTGACGAGCAAGCCGTTGCTCTTGCCGCTGGAGCAAAAGATGTTTTAGACCGTGTCGCTATTTTTGACCGCTTTGAAGATGCGATTTCAGATTGCCGATTGGTTATCGGCACCAGTGCGCGTTTACGTCATTTGCAAAACAGTTTAATTGAGCCGAGAGCATGCGGTGAATTAGCCGTCCAACGAGCCTCACAAGGTAATGTGGCTATCGTATTCGGGCGGGAACGAGTGGGGCTGACGAATGAAGAATTGCTCAAATGCCATTATCATTTAAATGTGCCGACTAATCCGGAATACGGTTCATTGAATCTTGCTATGGCAGTTCAACTCATTAGCTATGAAATTCGTATGGCATGGCTGAATTTGCCAAAAAATCCCGAAAACAGACCGCTTGTTGAGTATCCGACGGCAGATGCGTTGGAGCATTTTTTCAACCATACGGAAAGGCTATATAAATCGCTCGGTTTTATTCGGAATGATGCGGTCATGTTAAAGCTCCGCCGCTTATACCTACGGGCCGAACTGGAAAGTGCGGAATTAAATTTATTGAGAGGTATGTTGACTGCGGTGGAAAAATATCAAGAGAAAAAATAATACTTTTCCACCGACCGTTTTTTAAGCCAACGCCTGCCGTAATCGACCTTGATGGCTTGCTAATAATTGCTCGGCACGCGCTTTATCCGTATCCGCCAAAATCATCATAATAGCTAATTTTGCGTTGTTACCGGCAATCGCCAATGTTTCTTCGGCTCTTTCTTTCGTACATTCTGTTGCCTGCATCACAATACGAATGGCGCGGGCTACCAATTTTTGGTTACTTGCCTGAACATCCACCATTAAATTTTGATAGCATTTCCCGATTAAAATCATGCTTGCCGTCGTCAACATATTCAGAACCAGCTTCTGCGCCGTACCGGATTTTAATCGGCTTGATCCCGTCAACACTTCCGGTCCGACGATCGTATCAATCGCAATATCGGCGATCCGGCTCATTGCCGAATTCGGATTGCCGGCAATAGATACCGTTGTCGCGCCTAACGATTTGGCATACGCCAACGCTCCGATCACATAAGGCGTTCTGCCGCTTGCCGCAATGCCGACCAACACATCCTGTGCGCTAAAAGCAATTTGCCGCAAATCCGCCGCCCCCGCGTCTTGATTATCTTCCGCTCCTTCAATCGGATGACGCAACGCCCGATCACCGCCGGCAATAATGCCTTTTACCATCTCGGGGGACACCCCGAAGGTCGGCGAGCATTCCGATGCATCCAATACCCCCAAACGTCCGCTGGTTCCTGCACCGATATACACCAAACGCCCGCCAGCCTGAAATGCCGCCACAATCCGCTCTACCGCTTGCGCAATTTGCGGAAGGCATTTTTCAATAGCTTCCGGTACCCGTTTATCTTCTTTGTTCATTAGTTTGACAATATCCAACGCCGCCAAACGGTCGATGTTCATACTGTCGGGATTGCGCGCTTCGGTCACCAATTGCGTGAGTGTCGCCAGTAAATCCGATTCTGCCATACGATGATTTCTCCTTCGATTTTTGCACTAAAAAACCGCGTCGATTATTTGGTAAAAATGACCCCTAAACTGACCGCTTGCGTTGCCCCTGTCACGCCGGGTAAATTTGACGGAAGATCGTTGAGACGCTGATAAGCGAGCCATGCAAAGGCAGCCGCTTCGACATAATCCACATCCAATCCGTATTCCGTAGTGGTTGACACTTGCCAGTATGGTAGCAATGTCGCCAAACGTGACATCAGTAACGGATTTCTCGCTCCGCCGCCGCAAACCAGCAGCAAACAAGGTAATTGCTGAGGATTGTTAATCCGATTCAATGCATCCACAATACTTTGTGCCGTAAATTCAACCAATGTAGCTTGAACGTCTTGCGCCGCCAACTCGGCAAAAGGCTGCAATTTTTTCTCTAACCACGCCAAATTAAACAACTCCCGCCCCGTACTTTTCGGCGGTGCCTTGGCGAAAAACGGTTCGTTCAGCAATTCGTTTAACAACGCGTGATTCACACTGCCCGTTTTTGCCCATTCGGCATCTTTATCAAAGCGTTTGCCTTGGTGCTTTTCAATCCAAATATCCAGCAAAGTATTCCCTGCACCGATATCATAACCAATGGTGACCTGATTCGGCACCAATTGCGAAATATTGCTGATCCCGCCGATATTCAGTACACCGGTAATCCGGTTCGGCGAACTAAACAACGCTTGATGAAACGCCGGTACCAGCGGTGCGCCCTGCCCGCCGTATGCCATATCTTTACGGCGAAAATCACCGATGGTAGTAATCCCCGTTTTAACCGCCACCAAATTCATGTCGCCGATTTGCATGGTAAACGGATATTGCCCTTGCGGCGAATGCCAAACGGTTTGTCCGTGGCAACCGATTGCCCGAATCTGCGTTGCGGTCAATTGCTGTTTGGCTAGAAACGCATTCACACAATCCGCATACAATATCCCCAGCTGATGATCCAATTCACCGAGCTGCTGCAAATTCGTCGAGCCCGTTTTCAATAATTGCGAAAGCGCTACACGCAAGCTTTCCGGCATCGGTACAAAATCACAAGCGGTCAGTTTCGGCGGATGTTTTGCAAAATCAACCAAGGCGATATCCACGCCGTCCAAACTGGTTCCCGACATCACGCCGATATAATAATTCGGTTCGCTCATTTTCCCTCCTTATCGATACGAAATAGTGGAGACACACGGTGTGTCCCTGCGGTTGCATGCATTGTATCGCCGTTCGGATTATTGGCGCGCCATGCGATGGTTTTGAGGCACTTGTTCAAAATTAGAACGGAACGGATTAATATCCAACCCACCGCGACGGGTGTAACGGGCGTATACCGTTAGTTTTTCAGGTTGGGCAAAATGCATTAAATCACAGAAAATCCGCTCGACGCATTGCTCATGGAATTCGTTATGCTCACGAAACGACACCAAATAGCGTAACAATTTTTCACGATCCAACCGCTTGCCGACATAGTGAATCTGCACGCTGCCCCAATCGGGTTGGGAAGTAATTAAACAATTGGATTTCAACAAGTGGCTGACCAAGGTTTCTTCCACCGTATCACCGCTTGCGACATCCTGCAAATAATCGGTGGAAAAAGCATAGCTGTCGATTTCAATCGACTGTTCATCAATACATTCGCCTTGAAAATCAACAATCGGTCGGTGAGTGAAATCGGACAATTTGTAAATTTTTACTGAAATCAGACCGCTTGCACAGCGGCTTAAATCCGCTTGAATACGCTGCCGAACGTCCTCAAGCGAGTTAAAACGGGTTTGATTGAAACTGTTCAGATAGAGTTTAAAACTTTTCGACTCAATGAGATTTTCACTACGGAAATCCACCGCCACGTCGGCAATCGCCACCTGCGGCAAGCCGTTTTGATTGAGCCACGACAATTCATACAACGTCCAAATGTCCGCGCCTTGGGTAAACGGTTGTCGCTCGCTGATGCCTAAGCCGTCACGGTTTAAACGACGTGGTACGGCTTGCAATAAGCTGGGATCATACTCGCTTTTATATTCGGTTTTCTGTCCCAGTTTCAAACCGGAAAGACTTTTATCATCGTACTGCATTGTTTTCCTTAAATAAATTTAGGCAAATCCGCCAAACTGTCAATCACTTGATCGGCTTTGGCAATGCCTTCGTCCGTCACGGTTTTACCGGTACGAACCAAAATCTTGGTTCTCACCCCCGCATTTTCCGCCGCCAACATATCTTCCAATTTGTCACCGACCATCACAGATTGTGCCGGATCGATATCCAGATCCTTGATCGCTTGCAAAAACATCCCCGCTTTCGGCTTACGACAATCGCAATCTTCCCGATATTCGCCCAACCCTTCGGGATGATGCGGACAGTAGTAAATACCGTCAAGCACAACGCCATAATCTTCATCTAACGACCAATCCATCCACTCAGTAAGCTGATGAAACTGTGCTTCGGTAAAATAACCACGGGCAATGCCTGATTGATTGGTGACTAATACGAGTAGATAGCCTTTATCTTGGAGTTTTTTTAACGCTTTGCCCACGCCGTCAATAAATTGGAAATCGTCAATCGTATGCACATAGCCGTGATCGATATTGATCGTACCGTCTCGGTCCAAAAAAATCGCTTTCTTCGCCATAATGGTTATCCTTTTAGAAAATCGACGATCAAGCGGTGGTGTTCACTGGTTTTGAATTTGTCAAATACCGCCATGATCACCCCGTTTTCATCAATCAAAAAACTGATTCGGTGAATGCCGTCATAGGTTTTCCCTAAGAATTTTTTTTCACCCCATACGCCGAAGGCGTCGGCAATGTGATGATCGGGATCGGAAAGTAAGATGAAATTCAACGCTTTTTTCTCAATAAACTGCGCTAATTTTTTCGGTTGGTCGGGGCTGATGCCCAATACGACGACGTTTAACTCGTCCAACTCGTTTTTACTGTCGCGTAAACCGCAAGCCTGCGTAGTGCAACCGGGTGTTAACGCTTTCGGGTAAAAATAAACCAACACTTTTTTGCCTCGAAATTGTGTGAGAGAGACCGGCTCAGACTGTTGATTCAACAGCGTAAATTCAGGGGCGCGATCCCCCGCTTTTAATCTATTCATTTGCAAAATTCCTTTAAAAACACACCGCTTGTATCTTACTACACAAACGGTCGGATTCTGAAAAAATTTTACACCTTACATTTCATCCAAGAAACCTTCTAACAGCTCATTTAAAAACAGTTTGCCGTGTTGTGTGATCTGCCAATGGGTTGCCGTTTCAGTGATGAAATTTTTCGCTAATGCCCAATCCATTGTTGGTTGAACGATATGTCTATCTAATCCTGTATAGGCTTCAAACTCTGCTTTTGGTGTAGCTTCAAGCAGACGGAAACGGTTCATAAAAAATTCAAACGGTCGGTCATCAAATGCTATTGCTTCTTGCTGATAGCGATATTCACCACGCATATAGCCTTTCGGGTGCTTAGTTTTACTGAAACGGTAAATCTCCCCTGTTGGATAGCTGATTTTTCCGTGAGCGCCACAACCAATCGCTAAATAATCACCAAACCGCCAATAGTTAAGATTATGTTGGCATTGATACCCTTTTTTCGCATAGGCAGACGTTTCGTACTGTTCGTAACCTGCTTCCGTTAAAAGTTGATGTCCTTGTTCAAAAATCTCCCACAGTTCGTCATCATCGGGTAAGGTTGGCTGACGATAATAGAACATCGTATTCGGCTCAATCGTCAGTTGATACCACGACAAATGCGGTGGATTTAAGGCGATTCCTTGACGTAAATCATTTAAGGCTTGCGCCACCGACTGATTTGGCAAGCCATGCATCAGATCAATGTTAAAACTTTTCAGCCCAGCCTTTGCAGAATCTTGTGCAAATCTGACCGCTTGTATCGCTTCTTGGCTATCGTGAATTCGACCGAGTTTCAGTAATTTTTCAGGTTCAAAACTTTGAATACCCATCGAAATCCGATTAACACCGCCTTGAGCATAACCGATAAACCGTTCGGCTTCCGCTGTACCGGGATTGGCTTCTAAGCTAATTTCGCAATGTTCTCTAAAATCGATTCGCTGACGAATTTCAGCCAATAAATAAGCAATGCCTTCCGCCGAAAAAAGACTTGGCGTACCTCCACCAATAAAAATCGAGTGAATTTTACGATCACCAATCGCCGTTTTATAAGATGTCAGGTCCTGTTCTAAATCCATTAATAGATGTTGGATATATTCCCTTTCAGGAATAATACCTTTTTGCGCATGAGAGTTGAAATCACAGTAAGGGCATTTCTGCACACACCATGGAATATGAATATAAAGGCTCAGGGGCGGAAGGGTTAAGTTCACGTTATTTCTCATTAAACAAAGTCAGTCAAGCCACTTGCCCTTTTTCGATAGGGTTATGGCATTAATATACGGCAGTCTAGCGCAAAATAATCGGATCCGAAACAAATATAATCTGTTTGGTTATAAGCCAAAACTTATCGCTATTTAGAATATTTTTCTCTCTCTTGTACATTTTGAAAAAATAACCTGCCTAAATAAGAGGAAACGTAATGAACCTGTCAAAAATAATGATCGGATTGGGATTTTTCTCCCTTTCTTACGCCGCGTTATCCGCCCCGGCAAATACGCTGGTCAATTGTATTGCGACACCGCCGATGAAACTCAGCCCGGCAATCACTAACGATGCCAATGATTTCAACGCCAGTTCACAACAAATCTATAACCGTTTGGTTGAATTCAAACCGGGAAAAATCGAGATTGAACCCGGGCTTGCCGAACGTTGGGAAGTCAGTGACGATGGGTTAAGCTATACCTTTCACCTTCGCCGAAACGTGAAGTTCCATAGTAATAAACTTTTTACGCCGACCCGACCTCTCAATGCTGACGATGTACTCTTTTCATTTCAACGCCAAGCAGATAAAACCCACCCTTACCACTCTGTGTCTGCGGGGACTTACTTCTATTTTAACTGGATGAATTTGCCGAATATCCTTAAGTCCGTGGAAAAAGTGGATGACTATACCGTCAAAATTACGTTGCATAAGCCAAATACACCATTTATAACGACGGTTGCGATGGACTTTCTTTCTATCTATTCTAAAGAATATGCCGATCAGCTTTTAGCTAAAGGAACGCCTGAATTACTTGATCAACAACCTATCGGAACAGGACCGTTCATTTTTCAAACCTATCAAACCGACCATGCCGTACGCTATACGGCGAATCCTGATTATTGGAAAGGTAAAGCGGCGATTGATCGACTGATTTTCAGTATTACGCCTGATGCGGGAACACGCTACGCCAAGCTAAAAGCGGGCGAATGCGATGTGATTGATTTCCCGAATATCTCCGATATTGCACAGATGAAAAACGATCCGCAAATCAATTTATTGGAACGTGAAGGGCTAAATTTGGCTTATATCGGTTTAAATACGACAAAACCTGAATTAAATCATATTAAAGTCCGCCAAGCTCTTCACTATGCAACCGATAAAAAGGCGATTGTCGATGCGGTTTATCAAGGCGGCGGAACTGTGGCGACGAATCCGTTTCCCGATGCGGTTTTAGGTTATAACCCTGATTTACCACAATATGAATTTAACTTGGAAAAAGCCAAAGCATTACTGGTTGAAGCGGGTTATCCGAACGGGTTCGAGACGGAAATTTGGGTTCAGCCTGTGGTGCGTCCGTCCAATCCAAACCCTCGCCGAACTGCGGAAATTATACAAGCTGACTGGGCAAAAATTGGGGTAAAAGCCAAATTGGTTACATACGAATGGGCGGAGTTTAATAAGCGCACTCGTGAAGGGGAATTTTCAGCAGGAACTTACGGCTGGACAAGCCGTAACGGTGATCCTGATAACTTCTTATTCCCTCTATTTAGCAAAGCGAATATCCCGGGGACAAACTACTCTCGTTGGACAAACGATGAATTTGAAAATTTGCTTGCCACAGCGGTGCAGACACAAGATACACAAGCACGTGCGAAGTTGTATCAGCAAGCGGTCGACATTTTCCAGCAACATAGCCCGATTATTCCGTTCGCCCACTCGATCAACTATGTGCCGTTAAATAAACGTGTACAAGGCTTTGTACAAAATCCGTTTGGTTATACGGCATTTTATGGTGTGACTCTCACTCCTTAACGGATAAAAAATACGGCTCTAACTTGAGCCGTATTTTTGCAAATTTTTCTGTCAATCCGACCGCTTGTCAATCAACTAAGCCTTACGCCATGTGGTGCCATTCGCTCCGTCTTCAAGCACAATGCCCATTGCTGTCAGCTTATTGCGCGCCTCATCTGCTGCAGCCCAGTTTTTGCCGGCTCTCGCTTCGTTGCGTTGTTTAATTAATGCTTCGATTTCTGCGACTTCATCGTTATTTGCATCGCCTTGTAAGAAAGTTTCTGGGTCTTGCTCTAACAAACCCAGCACGCCAGCAAGTTGTTTTAAACGCGCCGCTAGTTTGTTCGCTTCCCCCTGATTTTCCGCTTTGAGTTTGTTGATTTCACGAGCCAATTCAAATAACACTGCTAATGCCCCAGGGGTATTGAAATCATCGTCCATCGATTCTTTAAAAGCGGTCACATACTGATCGTTTTCTGCAAGTTCGACATTCCAATCACAGCCACGCAATGCCGTATATAAACGCTCTAACGCTTTGCGAGCCAAGCCGATATTTTCTTCGCTGTAATCCAACAAGCTACGGTATTGTGCGGTTAAGAAGAAGTAACGAACACTTTCACAATCATATTTATTTAAAATATCACGAATGGTGAAGAAGTTATTGAGCGATTTTGACATCTTCTCTTCGTTGATCGTAAGCATTCCCGTGTGTAGCCAATAATTCACATAATCGTCACCGTGAGCACAGCAAGATTGTGCGATCTCGTTTTCGTGGTGTGGGAACATTAAGTCCGAACCGCCACCGTGAATGTCAAAATGGTTGCCTAACTCTTTGCTGTTCATCGCCGAACATTCGATATGCCAACCTGGGCGACCTTTGCCCCAAGGGGAATCCCAGCTTGGTTCGTTCTCTTTCGACATTTTCCATAATACGAAATCCATCGGGTTACGCTTGACCGATTTAATCTCAACCCTTGCCCCTGCTTGAAGCTGTTCAAGATTTTGGCGAGATAAGGCACCGTATTTTTGGAAAGATTCGACATTGAACATCACGTCACCATCTTCCGCCACATAAGCGTGACCTTTCGCTAAGAGTTTTTCAACAATCGCAATAATTTCAGGGATATGTTGCGTTGCACGGGGTTCAACATCAGGGCGAAGGATATTTAACGCATCAAAATCTTTGTGCATTTCAATGATCATACGATCAACAAGCTGATCGCAGGTTTCATTATTTTCTAACGAACGTTTGATGATTTTGTCGTCCACATCGGTAATGTTACGCACATAGCGTAAGTTATAGCCAAGATAGCGAAGGTAACGTGCGATCACATCAAAAGAAACAAAAGTCCGCCCGTGCCCAAAGTGACAGAGATCGTAAACCGTGACACCACAGACATACATTCCAACGTGATCAGGGTGGATCGGTTTAAATTCTTCTTTTTCACGTTTTAAGGTGTTATAAATTTTGAGCATA